>JBOIAY010000170.1:0-7866 GCA_050739255.1 Gammaproteobacteria bacterium | reverse complement strand
GAGCATCAGCTCGTCACCCGGATAAATAAGGTGAGGGTTCTTGATCGCGGGGTTGGCATACCAGATGTCCGGCCAACGCCAGGGATCCTGCAGGTACATGGATGAGATGCCCCAGAGCGTGTCGCCTTTCTTGACGATATAAGTCCGCGGCGCTTGTGGCTGCATCACCGGCGGCGGCGGCGATGGAGCCGGCTGCTCCTGGACGGGTGGTGGTGGAGGCGGGGGAGCAGCTGCGGGCGCAGGTTTCTGCGGGGTGTGGGCGCAGGCGGCAAGCAAGCCCGCCAGGCACACAGCGACTAAACAGCGGGTCGCGCTATAATGTTTCATCGGCAATCTCCACGACTCGCCTGACAGTCCCCGCATTTTTCAGGTCCCTCCCGCATCAGCGGCAGGCCCCCAAAAGTGGCAGAGGTGCCGGGCAACTTTTTAGTAGCATCATAACTTTAGCAGCATTTTGTGCAAAAGTGCATGAAGATTGAACCGGCCCCCCTTGAAAAGCGGGGGTTCCCCAGTCTATCCGGATAGAACCATGGCCCTTCTGAGCATCCTGCATTACCCCGATCCTCGCCTGCGCATTCGCGCCAGGCCCGTGCCGGCCGTGAACTCCGATACTCGGCAGCTCGTGGCAAACCTGCTGGAAACCATGTACGCCGCGCCGGGCATCGGTCTGGCTGCCACCCAGGTGGGCGTGGACCAGCGGGTGATCGTGGTGGATGTGTCGGAAAAAGCCGACCAGCCACAGGCATTCATCAACCCGGAAATCCTTTCGCGGGACGGCACCGAGACCATGCAGGAAGGTTGTCTGTCGGTGCCGGGCATCTTCGAGGAAGTGGAGCGCGCCGAGCGCATCCGCGTGCGCACCCAGGACCAGGAGGGTGAGTCGCTGGAATTCGACGCGGATGGCCTGCTGGCGGTGTGCATCCAGCACGAGATTGATCATCTGGATGGCAAGCTGTTCGTGGACTATCTGTCCGAACTCAAGCGCCGGCGCATCCGCAAAAAGCTGGAAAAAGAGCAGCGCGAGGAACGAGGCGATACGTCCGCCGCCGCGCCGGCCATCTGATTTTCTTCCCGAACACACTTTCGTTTCGTCGAGGCCGTTCATGACGACGCCCTTGCGCATCGCGTTTGCCGGCACGCCTGACTTCGCGGTCGTGGCGCTGGATGCGCTGGTAAAAGCGCGCCATGACGTTATCGGTGTCTGGACGCAGCCGGACCGGCCGGCGGGCCGCGGCCGCAAACTTGGCGCATCGCCGGTGAAACGTCACGCGCTTGATTTGAATTTACCGGTGCATCAACCGGAGACACTCACGACCATTGAAGCGCAAGCGGAGATCAAAAGCGCGGCGCCGGATGTCATGGTCGTGTCAGCCTATGGTTTGTTGCTGCCCGCCGCGGTGCTCGGCATACCGGGATACGGTTGCATCAACATTCACGCATCATTGCTGCCGCGCTGGCGCGGCGCCGCACCCATCCAGCGTGCCATTCTCGCCGGTGATGCCGAAACCGGAATCACGCTCATGCAGATGTCCCGGGGGCTTGATACTGGCGACATACTGGCTGTGCGGCGCATCGCTATCCGCGATGACGATACCGCACAAACGCTTCATGACCGGTTGGCGTTATTGGGCGCAGAGGCTTTGCTGAAATTGCTGGTGCGGTTACCGGATGTGAAGCCCGTGCCGCAGGTTGATTCCCAAGCCACACATGCGGCAAAACTGACACACGAAGAAGCCGTGATTGATTGGGCGTTGCCGGCGGAAATCCTCGCGCGACAGGTGCGTGCCTACAATCCCTGGCCGGTAATCTGCACGCGTTGGCGGGGTGAGCCCTTGCGTATCTGGCGCGCCCAAGTGATCCCCGTATCAGTTACGCAAGCACCCGGCACCATACTCAATACGGGCCGTGAAGGCATTGATGTGGCCACCGGCAAGTGCGCGTTGCGCATCATCGAATTGCAAGCCGCGGGACGGCGCATGATGCCGGCCGCGGATTTTGCCCGTGCCCGCGCGCTTGCCGGCCTGCGTTTCGGCTGATGACGGTGATATCGGCACGCGCCGTGGCGGCAAACGTGCTGGTGACGGTTCTGCGCGACGGCCGTTACCTCAATAACGCACTGCGTGAACTGCGGCCGACGACATTACCGGCGCGGGATGCCGCGCTGGTGCAGGAGCTGTGCTACGGCACGCTGCGTTTCCAGCCGCGCCTGAAATTCTGGCTGGCGCAATTGCTTCAGCAGCCCCTCAAGGACCGTGATCTTGATATTCATGTGGTGTTGTTATCGGGCCTGTATCAGCTCACGGAAATGCGTGTCCCGCCACACGCCGCTGTTCAGGAAACCGCCGAAGCCTGCCGGCATCTGCACAAGCAATGGGCGGTGAAGCTGGTGAACGCGGTCCTGCGTCGTTTTCAACGCGAGCAGGCGCGCTTTCAATCCGCGCTGCCCCAGCATGAGGAAGCGTTGTATGCGCATCCACGCTGGATGATCGAGCAATTCCGCGCGTCCTGGCCAGAAGATTGGCAGCCGATCCTGGAAGCCAACAACAAACGGCCCCCCTTGACACTGCGGGTGAATCGCCGCGTTACCACGCGCGATGCATTGATGGCCGAGTTTGCGGCGGCCGGAATCTGTGCGCAAGTTTGCGTGCATTCCGCGGATGGGCTCGTACTGACCACGCCGCTGAATGTGGAAACGCTGCCCGGGTTTTCCGCGGGGAAATTCTCGGTCCAGGACGAGGCGGCGCAACTCGCCGCGGAAATAATGGACGTGCAAGTCGGCATGCGTGTGCTGGACGCGTGTGCCGCACCCGGCGGCAAGACCTGCCATATACTCGAGCGCCATCCCGATGCGGATGTGCTGGCACTGGACAACGACGCCACGCGCATCGCGAAGATTCACGATAATCTTCAGCGCTTGGGCTTGAAAGCGGACGTTAGGGCAGCGGATGCCGGCGTCCCGGATGACTGGTGGGATGGCCATCCGTTCGAGCGCATCTTGCTGGATGCGCCCTGCAGCGCCACCGGCGTGATACGCCGTCATCCCGACATCAAGGCTCGACGACACCCGCAGGACGTCGCGGCCGCGACGGTGCTGCAAGCGCGGCTGCTGGCGGCGCTCTGGCCGCTGCTGGCTCGCGGCGGTAAGCTGCTGTACGCCACCTGTTCGGTGTTGAGCGAAGAGAACGCGCTGCTACTGCGGTCGTTTCTGGCGATGCAGCACGACGCGAAAGCGGTGGTCCTATGCGCCGAGTGGGGAGTAAGCGCTGCGCCCGGCCGGCAGATACTCACCGGCGAGGGTGGGATGGACGGATTCTATTATGCTTGTCTGGAAAAAATCTGAGGTACCTTTTGAGCCATGATCCGCGTGCCACGTTTCACTCGTGCTCTGTGCCGCACCGCCGTGACGGCGCTGGTTTGCGTGCTGGTCATGGGAGCGTTTGCGCCGGCGGCCCGCGCCGATGACAAACCGGGTGGCTTCGTGATCCGCACCGCCTACACGGAATTGCTGAATGGCGTTTACTATCTTAGTGCTGATGTGGATCTCAACATGAGCGAAGATGCGCTCAACGCGCTTGAGAACGGCGTGCCGTTGACCGTGGAATGGCAGATCGAAGTGATTCGGCCGCGCTTTCTCTGGAACCAGAAAGTGGCGACGCTCATCGAACGTTTTCAGATCAGCTATCATCCGCTCACCCGGCGTTTCATTGTCAGGAATCTGAACAGCGGCGAACGGCAGAGCTTCGTCAGCTACCGCGATGCCATTACCAACCTGGGGCAGGTGAACGATTTGCCGATGATTGACGCGAGCCTGCTGGAACCGCACACCCGCTACATGATCCGCATGCGCGCGGTGCTGGACATCACGGACTTCCCGGGACCGCTGAAACTCGTTGCCTCGTGGTTCAAGGGCTGGGACCTTTCCAGTGATTGGTACACCTGGGTGCTGGCCTCATGAAACGTTACGCCATGCCTTTGGTGATTGCCGCCGGCTTGGTGGTCATGCTGCTGTCGCTTAGCTTATTGAGCAAGAGCACTTCGAATTCAATCGCGTTCGAACACTTGCACGGAGGCTTGCTGCTGCTAAACGTCATCGCGGTGGTGGTGCTGCTCGTCGTCATCGGCTTCAATCTGCTGCGGCTGATTCTGCAATACCGGCGCAATGTCACCGGCTCGCGGCTTACGACGCGGCTGGTGGTGATGTTCGTGATGCTGGCCATCGTGCCGGTGGTGCTGGTGTATTATTTTTCCATCCAGTTCATCAGTCGCGGCATTGATTCCTGGTTCGACGTGCGCGTGGAGCGGGCCCTGGGTGACGCCATCGAGCTGTCGCGTACGGCCTTGCAATTGCGCGTGCGCGAGTTGCTGACCCAGACCGAACAGATGGGCAATGTGCTCACGGTCACAAAGCCCCGCGACGCGGCGGCCGAGCTGAACATCTTGCGGCGCGAGAGCGGCGCCACCGAGGTGACGCTACTGAGCGGCATGGACGGTCATATCGTCGCCACCAGCTCTTCCCGGCCAGCGCAATTGATTCCGGATCTGCCGGGACAGGAAATGCTCATGCAGGTGCGCAGCGGCCGCGTTTATGTGGGCCTCGATCCGGCAGGTGACAACGGCCTGCATATACGCGCGCTGGTGCCGGTGACCATGGGCAGCTTGTGGTGGCGGCCGGAAATCCTGCAGGCGATCTTTCCGGTGGCCAATCAGCAAAGCGGTCTTGCCAGCCGCGTGCAGTCCGCCTATTCCCATTACCGTGAACTCACGGTGCTGCGCCAGCCGCTCAAGTACAGCTTCATGTTGACGCTGTCGCTGGTGCTTTTATTGTCAATACTCATGGCGGTATGGGTGGCGTTCGTGGCGGCCCGCAAGCTGGTGGAGCCCATCCAGAATCTGGTGGAAGGCACGCGCAGCGTGGCACGTGGCGACTTCAGCACACGTCTGCCGCTGTCTTCGCGGGATGAGGTGGGCTACCTGGTATCGTCGTTCAACGAAATGACCCAGCGCTTGTCGCTGGCACAGGAAGCCGCGCGCCGCAGCCGCACCCAGGTGGAAAGCGAGCGCAGTTATCTGGACGCGGTGTTGACGCGGCTTTCCTCCGGCGTGATTTCGGTAGACGGCAATCTCGTGCTCAAGACCGCGAACCCCGCCGCGGATGCCATCCTCGGCGCCGCGTTGCAGCGGCATCTGGACAAATCCCTGACGCCGCTGGCCGGTGATGATTCGCTGTTTGCCCAGTTCGCCAGCGCCTGCCGTGCGCGGCTGCAAGCTCAGGAAACGGAGTGGCGCGAGGAAATGCTGCTGCACGGCGCTACCGGACGGCGCATGCTCATGGTGAGTTGCACCACCTTGCCCGGCAGTGGCGAGGCACCGCCCGGCCACGTGATCGTGTTTGATGATCTGACCGCGCTGATCGAAGCGCAACGCGATGCTGCCTGGGGTGAAGTGGCACGGCGCCTGGCGCACGAGATCAAGAATCCGCTCACCCCCATCCGGCTCGCGGCCGAACGCATGCGCCGCAAATACCTTGGCGAACTCAAGGGCGCCGATGCGGATGTTCTGGATCGCGCCACGCATACCATCGTGCAGCAGGTGGAAGCCATGAAAGCCATGGTCAATGCGTTCAGCGAATACGCGCGCAGCCCGGTACTGGAATTCACCCCCCTGGATATGAATGCGCTGGTAAATGAAGTGGTGGAACTGTATCGGGCGCGTGAGACCGGCATGGCCATCCAGCTCAAGCTGGACGACAGTCTGCCACTTGTGCATGCGGATTCGGGCCGGGTGCGGCAGATGCTGCATAATCTGCTCAAGAATTCCCAGGAAGCGCTGGAGGGGCACAAGGATGGCCGCGTGAAGATCGCCACGCATTACTATCACCGAGGCGGCGAGGAGGTGGCGGAAATCGTGATGGAGGATAATGGGCCTGGATTCAATACCGAAATTCTTGGTCACGCGTTTGAACCCTACGTGACCAGTAAACCCAAGGGCACCGGCCTGGGTCTCGCCATTGTGAAAAAACTCGCCGAGGAACATGGCGGTAGCATCCTCGCGCAGAACAGCCCCGAAGGTGGTGCACAACTTATCATTCGCCTGCCGGTGACCGAGGCGGGACGCACCAGCGCGCTGCTCGGCGGCCTGCAGCGGCGCTCCGGCGCGTAGGAGATTCCAGATGCGAGCTTCACAGATTCTGGTAGTGGACGATGAAGCGGATATCCGCGGCATGGTCCAGGAAATTCTCACGGAGGAGGGTTACGAAGTCCTCATTGCCGGCAACGCGGCGGAAGCGCGCGCGGCGCGCAAAAAGCGCGAGCCGGATCTGGTGCTGCTGGACATCTGGATGCCGGATATGGACGGCATCAGTCTGCTCAAGGAATGGACCCGCGAGGATTCCCTCTCGTTTCCGGTGGTGATGATGTCAGGCCATGGCACCGTCGAAACCGCGATTGAAGCCACGAAACTGGGCGCGTTGGATTTCGTGGAAAAACCCTTGTCGCTCACGAAATTGCTGCGCACCGTGGAGCACGCCATCGAGGTCGGGCGGCAGGCGCGCAACCAGCTTGTCAAACGCGGTCCGCAGGTGCCACTCGAACCCCTTGGCAAGAGCCGTCCCATGCAGATTCTGCGGGATCAATGCCGCCGTATCGCACCGCACGAGGCGGCGGTGTTGATGGTCGGCGAAGCCGGCACCGGGCGGGAAAGCATCGCGCGCCATATCCACGCCTTGAGCGCTCGCGCGGCAGGCCCGTTCGTCAACGTGATTTTGGCTGGGCTGCTCCCGGATGAAACGGAAATGCGTTTCCTTGGCCGCGAACAGGATGGGCAGATCGAGCCGGGTTGGTTCGATGCCGCGCGCGAAGGCACGCTGTTCCTGAACGAACTTGCCGACATGCCACCGCCGGCGCAGCAATTGCTGCTGAGTGTGCTGGAGCAAGGCAGTTATACGCGCATCGGTGGACGCGCCCCCGAAACCCTGGATCTGCGCGTGATGGCTTCCGCGCAGTCGGAAATCGAGAAATTGCTGGCCGACGGCCGCTTCCGCCGTGACCTGTACGCGCGCCTGGAAGGCGTGCTGCTGAGGGTGCCGCCGTTGCGGGATTATCTGGAAGATGTGCCGGAACTATTGCGTTATTACACCGACGCGCTGGCCGATAGCGAGCACCTCATCTACCGGCGTTTCAGCGTCGCCGCCCAGAACCGTCTGCGCAACTATCCCTGGCCGGGAAACCTCCAGGAACTCGGGAGTCTGGTGCAGCGCTTCCTGATGCTGGGGGGTGACAGCGAAATTTCCCTGGAGGAAGTGGAAAGCGCACTCGCACCCTACAGCCCCGGCGAGCCCCTGGTGAAACAGGACTTGCTCGCGCTGCCGTTGCGCGAAGCACGCGAGCAGTTCGAACGCGCCTATCTGGAGCAGCAGTTGCAGTTGTGCGGCGGCAAGGTCGGCAAACTTGCCGAGCGCGTGGGCATGGAACGCACGCATTTGTACCGCAAGCTCAATTCACTGGGAATAGATTTCCGCAGTCTGGGCGGAGAGGAAGGCGAGAATTAAGAAGAGCCTGATTTGTAGCCCGTTCGCTCCGAGTGCTCGGCCGCGCTCAGGAGAGCCTTGGCGAAGGATGTTCTTCAATGCTGGAATACCGTGGTCTGTCCCCAACTATTTGGTCTCTATTTAGGGGAATTATGGCCAGTCCTGTACGCTGAGCAATTGAACAAAACATGCAGGAGATCAACCAATGGCATCATTGAGCAATGTTATTGCTATCATGTTTCTAATTGTATTGGGGGCGTTAGCACTTACAGTAGTAATTTCATTTCCGCTGAACAACCGCGCGAAAACCCTTTTCCAGCGGTATGGAAGCGTGGTGTTGC
>JBOIAY010000169.1:0-2304 GCA_050739255.1 Gammaproteobacteria bacterium | reverse complement strand
GCTATCCATCATCCGCGCATCACCGTCGAGGAAGAACCGGTGGCGGCTGCCAGTCCCGCAGAAGGCGCTGCGGTACCTGTGGAAGGTGCTGCCGCCGCACCTGCCGCGGCCGATGGCAAAGCACCCACGGCGGATGCCAAAGCGGCCCCGGCCGGCAAGGCAGCACCGGCTGGCAAGGCGGCGCCAGCGGACAAGGCCGCGCCGGTTGCCGAAAAAGGCGGCAAGGGCAAGGACAAGAAGTAATCGAATACCGGCCCGCATTTTTTGCGGGCCGGTCCCCACCTTTTGTTCGTCATGTCAGAATCCATGCAGATACAACTCGTGGTCGGCCTCGGCAATCCCGGGGCCGAATACGTTTTGACGCGCCACAACGCCGGTTTCTGGTTCGTGGATGCGCTGGCGCGTGCGCACGGCGCCAGGTTCAGCCAGGAGCGCAAGTTCAGCGGCGACGTGTGCCGTTTAAGCATAAGCGGTCATGATTTGCGTTTGCTCAAGCCAGCCACTTTCATGAATCGCAGCGGTCAGTCGGTACAGGCATTGGCAGCGTATCTCAAGTTAACGCCGGAAGCGATTCTGGTGGCCCATGACGACCTGGATTTGCCCGTCGGCGTTGTGCGGTTAAAGCAAGGCGGCGGCCACGGTGGCCACAACGGCCTGAAAGACATCATGGATCACTTGGGCGAGAGCTTTTCGCGGCTGCGTTTCGGCATTGGCCGGCCGCCGCATGGACAGGAAGTGATTGACTACGTATTGCACCGCCCCGGCGAGGAAGATCAATCCAAGAACATGGAAGCCGTGGTAGCGGCCATGGCAGTCATGCCGCGGATTCTCGCCGGTGAAATGGAAAAAGCCATGCACGAGCTGCACAGCCGCGGCGCGGCACCACGCAACAGGCGCGATGAATCATCGGGTCATCAAGATAGTACGCAGAAAGATAAAACATGAGTTTGAAATGCGGCATCGTCGGTCTGCCCAACGTAGGCAAGTCCACGCTTTTCAATGCGCTGACCAAGGCGGGCATTGCCGCGGAAAATTACCCGTTCTGCACCATTGACCCCAATGTGGGCGTGGTGCCTGTGCCGGACGCGCGCCTGCAGGCGCTGGCCGCCATCGTGCATCCTGAAAAGATCATACCGGCTGCCGTGGAATTCGTGGACATCGCGGGTCTGGTGGCCGGTGCTTCCAAGGGCGAGGGTCTCGGTAACCAGTTCCTGTCGCATATCCGTGAGACCGATGCCATTGCCCATGTGGTGCGCTGCTTCGAGAATGCCGATGTGGTGCATGTCACCGGCAAAGTGGATCCGGCATCGGATATCGAAACCATCAATACCGAGCTGGCGTTGGCGGATCTGGAAACCGTGAGCCGTACCCTGGATTGCAATGCACGTGTAGCCAAATCCGGCGACAAGGATGCAGTGGCGCGGCAAAAAATCCTGGAAGCACTCAGGGCACAGCTTGATCAGGCCAAGCCAGCGCGGTCACTCGGCCTGTCGCCTGAAGAAGAGATGCTGGTGCGCGAATACGGTCTGTTGACCCTGAAACCCGCCATGTATATCGCGAATGTGGACGAACATGGTTTCAGCGGCAATCCGCTGCTGGATAAAGTGCAAGCCATCGCCAAATCTGAAAAATCAGAAGTGGTCGCAGTGTGCGCGGCCATGGAGGCAGAAATCGCGGAGCTCGACGACGCGGACAAGACGGATTTCCTTAAGGACATGGGTTTGAGCGAACCCGGTCTCAACCGCGTGATCCGCACCGGATATAAATTACTGGGACTGGAAACCTATTTCACCGCCGGTCCCAAGGAAGTGCGCGCCTGGACTGTGCACAAGGGATACGCCGCGCCGCAGGCAGCGGGCGTGATCCACACGGACTTCGAGAAAGGTTTCATCCGCGCGGAAGTGGTGGCGTATGAAGATTACGTGAAATACAAGGGCGAAGCTGGCGCGCGCGAAGCCGGGAAATGGCGGCTGGAGGGAAAGGAATACCTCGTCCAGGAAGGAGACGTCATGCACTTCCGGTTCAACGTATAGTCCAAAGACGTCTTTTTCCCCGATACGTCGTTGCGGCACTCTCCTCGGTGCTCATTTACTGTGAGTAAACTCCGCTCCTCGGAAAGCGCCACGCCTCGGGTCAAAATCCGTGCCTTGGACGCGGGATATATTCAATTTCTTGACTTGAAAGGAGCGAAAACCGACAATCTGCGCCCTTCGATATCTCCCCATGGCTATGTAGCTCAGCTGGTTAGAGCGCGGCACTCATAATGCTGAGGTCGGTGGTTCGAGTCCACCCATAGCCACCAAC
>JBOIAY010000168.1:0-6479 GCA_050739255.1 Gammaproteobacteria bacterium | reverse complement strand
GATCTGCATCACCTGCTCCTGGTAGAGGATCACGCCATAGGTGGGCTTGAGAATCGGTTCCAGTTTGGGATGTAGATAATCCATTTTGGCTTTGCCATTCTTGCGGGCAATGAAGTCGTCCACCATGTGCATCGGACCAGGGCGGAACAATGCCTCCAGAGCCACAATGTCCTCAAAGCGGTCGGGCTTGATCCGGCGGATCAGATCCTTCATACCGCGAGACTCAAACTGGAACACCGCCGTGGTCTGACAGCGTTTCAGCAACGCGTAGGTTTCCGCGTCATCCATCGGAAGATCAGCGATATCCACAGGCGGTTGATTATTGGCGGTACGCTCTGTGTTAATGTTGCGCACCGCCCAGTCAATGATGGTCAGGGTGCGCAGGCCGAGGAAGTCGAATTTCACCAGGCCGACGGCTTCCACATCGTCCTTGTCCAGTTGCGTTACCGGGTGACTGCTGCCGGCTTCGCAATACAGCGGCATGAAGTCAGTCAGCTCAGACGGCGCGATGACCACACCGCCGGCATGCTTGCCGGCGTTGCGCGCTAACCCTTCCAGGGAACGCGCCAGATCAACAAGCTGGCGCACCTCATCCTCAGCCTTATAGCGCTTGCGCAGTTCCGGTTCCTGCTCCAACGCCTTGTCGAGCGTCATCTCCAGCTCGAAGGGGATGAGCTTGGCGATCTGGTCCACGAAACCGTAAGAAAGATTCAGCACCCGGCCCACATCGCGCACCACGGCGCGCGCCGCCATGCTACCGTAGGTGATGATCTGGGAGACCCGCCCGCGACCATAACGTTGCGCCACGTAGTCAATCACCCGGTCACGGCCTTCCATGCAGAAGTCCACGTCGAAATCCGGCATGGACACGCGCTCGGAATTGAGGAAACGCTCGAACAGCAGGTCGTGCTCCAGCGGATCCAGACCAGTGATGCCCAGTGAATACGCCACCAGCGAACCGGCACCTGAACCGCGTCCCGGCCCCACCGGCACACCGTTGTGCCTGGCCCAGCGGATGAAGTCCGCCACGATGAGGAAATAGCCGGCGAAGCCCATGCGCAGAATTACATCCAGCTCCTGTGCCAGACGTTCCTGGTAGCGCAACGCTGGCTGCTGGCCATTCGTACTGCCTTCAGTTCGTGCGGCAGTCAGCCGCTGCTGCAAACCCGTTTGCGCCTCGGCATGCAGAAAACTCTCGATGCTCTGGCCTTCCGGTACCGGATAAGCCGGCAGGAAGTTTTCGCCCAAATGCAGTTCAAAATTGCAGCGTTGTGCAATTTGAATGCTGTTTTCCAGCGCTTCCGGTAAATCCGCGAACAGCCGCAGCATCTCCTGTTCACTGCGCAGATACTGCTGTTCACTGTAATGCCGGGGGCGGCGCGGGTCATTCAACGTGTATCCCGCCTGGATGCACACCCGTGCTTCATGAGCTTCAAAACTTTCAGCTTTAAGGAAACGTACATCATTGGTGACCACCAGCGGCGCGTGGGTCGTCGCAGCCAGTCGCACCGCTGATTGCAGGTACTCCTCCTCGCTATCGCGACCGGTACGTTGCAATTCGATATAGAAATGCTCCGGGAAGAGACCAAGCCAGTCGTTTAACAGCTCTCGGGCTTTCGATTCACGGCCGCCCAGAAGCGAACGCCCGATGTTGCCCTCCCGGGCACCAGACAGAGCGATCAATCCATCTGTATGGCCCGTCAGCCACTGGCGCTCGAGCATGGGTATGCCGCGCGGCTGACCTTCCAGGTAGCTCCGGGTGATAAGCGTGGAGAGATTGTGGTAGCCCTCCCCGCTACAGCACAACAGCGTAAATAGGGAAAACGAATCGGTTTCCGCATCGTGCAGCCGCATATCCGCGCCGATGACGGGTTTGATGCCCGCGGCCTGGACTGTCTTGTAAAACTTCACCAGCGCAAACAGATTGCCTTGGTCGGTAAGCCCCACCGCAGGCATCTGCATGCCGACCACCGCCTGCACCAATTCCGGCACGCGAATGACGCTATCCATCAGAGAATATTCGCTGTGCAGGCGCAGATGGATGAACCGCGGTGACATGCTCAAGCCAGTTTCTCCATGTAGCGTCGTACCGGCGCGAACGAACACCGGTGGATGGCACAGGCACCGTGGTTTGCGAGCGCATCCAGGTGCGCGGGTGTCGGATAGCCTTTGTGAATGCTGAAACCGTACATTGGGAACTCTCTGTCATAGCGTCGCATCACGGCGTCGCGTTCCACTTTGGCAAGGATGGAGGCGGCGCTGATTGACGCTATCTTGCTGTCACCTTTCACGATGGCTTCCGCAGGGCACGGCAGCAGCGGACAACGGTTGCCGTCCACCAGCACCTTTCCTGGCATCAGGCCCAACGCCAAAATCGCCCGCTGCATGGCAAGCAAGGAAGCCTGCAGAATATTCAGATGGTCTATTTCCGTATGGTCGGCCCAGCCCACTGCCCAAGCCAAGGCATCGGTGCGAATTTCCATGGCCAGCATTTCGCGTTGTGGCGGCGTGAGCAGCTTTGAGTCCTTCAGGCCATGTATCGGTCTGGACGGCGCCAGAATCACGGCGGCGGCAGCCACAGGACCGGCAAGCGGTCCGCGGCCGGCTTCATCCACACCGGCAATGACGACGTCCCGATCCTCCCAGGTCATATCCCGTTACATGTGACTCGCGTGCCTTCGCGTGCGGTCATTCTACTCCGCTGCAACCGGCTGTCCTCTCAGCAGCGTCAGCACTGCCTCTGCCGCACGCACGTTGGCGCCGCGTTGCAGCCCGCGGCTTAAAGCATCAAAGTCCTCGAGTTGCCCGGCCCGCGCGGATTTATCCTGCAGCAGCTTGAACACCGCCATACCCATGTCGTGGGGCAAGGCGCGATACTGGAGAAATTCTGGCACGACTTCACGGCCAGCCAGCAGATTGGGCAGCGCCACGCGAGGTATGCGCAATAAGCCCAAGCCCTTCACCAGCGCGTAACTGCCGGCGGCGACACGGTAAGCCACCACCATGGGACAGCGCCACAGCATGGCTTCCAGACTAGCGGTGCCGGAAGCGATGAGCGCTGCATCCGACGCTCCAAGAATATCGCGCGCATGTCCATCCACCACGGTCACCGGCAAATCCGGTTTGAGCATGCGCAGCTGATTCTTGACAAGCCGGCCCAAAGCCGGTGTAGCAGCGGGAATGACGAATTTCAGTTCCGGCACTTCATTCGCCAACCACTGGGCGGTTTCCAGAAATACCGGTCCCAGGCGTTCTACTTCAGTCTGTCGGCTGCCGGGCAAGAGCGCCACCAGACGGCCTTCTCCCGGCAGATGCAGTGACTTGCGCAGTGCACTGCGGTTAGGTGTCCGCGGAGCGCTGTCTGCAAGCGGATGGCCGACGAACACCGCGCGAAAGCCGTGCTTTTCATACAGCGGTGGTTCGAAAGGCAAAAGACACAACACCAGATCGGCAGCCTTGCCGACGGTAACCACGCGACGTGGACGCCATGCCCAGATGGAAGGGCTCACGTAATGGACGATGCGAATACCGGCTTTGCGCAATCTGGTTTCGATGCCCAGATTGAAATCCGGTGCGTCTATACCGATGAAGATGTCCGGGCGCCGACTCAGAAAGTGCCGGCGCAGACGGCGCCGTAGGCGCAGCAGCCGCGGCAGATGTGTGACCACCTCGGTGATTCCCATGACTGAAAGATCCTCGATCCGGGCCAGCTGTTTGCAGCCTGCTGCGGCCATCTCCGGACCGGCAACGCCTTCGAATTCCGCGTCGGGCACGCGTTCCAGGATGGCACGGATCAGGCCTGCACCCAGATGGTCTCCGGAAGTCTCTCCCGCGATGATACCGATTCTAAGCATGCCCTAATTGCAATTGTGAAAAAACGCGTGCTGGACTCAGCGGGTGATGCTGCGCCCGCTATGTTCCAGGAATTCCACCATGCAAACTATCTCCGGCTGAGTGGAGGCCAATTTGCGCAGCTTCTCCAAGGCGTCTTTCAGACGCAACTGTGAACGATACAACACACGGTAGGCGTTCTTGATGTTGCGGATCTGTTCCGCCGTGAATGCGCGTCGTTGCAGGCCCTCACTGTTGATGCCGCGCGGTTCCACGGGCGTACCGGAAACCATGACATAGGGCGGTATGTCGCGCGTGATATCCACATTCATGCCAGTAAAACTGTGGACGCCGATATGGCAGAACTGGTGCACCTTGGTGAAACCACCCAGGATTGCCCAATCGTCAATGGTGACGTGGCCGGCAAGCGTAGTGTTGTTTGCTAGGATCGTACTATTGCCGACCAGACAGTCGTGAGCGACATGCACGTAGGCCATGATCCAGTTGTCATTGCCGATGACGGTGCGGCCTCTGTCCTGGGCCGTACCGCGGTTAATCGTGACAAACTCAAAGAAAGTATTGCGGTCGCCGATCTCGAGCCAGGTGGGTTCGCCGCTATATTTCTTGTCCTGAGGGATGCCGCCGAGGGAAGCGTACTGAAAGATGCGGTTGTCGCACCCGATGCGCGCGGGCCCCTGGATCACCGTGTGGGCGCCGACCCGCGTGCCGGCACCGATTTCCACTTGCGGACCGATGACGGCGAACGGCCCCACCGTCACATCCGCTGCAAGCCGGGCGGACGGATCCACGGCCGCGCGCGGGTCAATCAAGTGTCAAACTCCTGTGCCGCGCACATGAGTTCAGCTTCCGTAACCACGCGTCCGTCCACTTCCGCGCGAGCCTTGAATTTCCAAACACCACGCTTGTTCCACAGGTATTCCACCTTGAGCAGCATCTGATCGCCGGGTTCCACAGGTTTCTTGAAGCGCGCGTTGTCTATTCCAACGAAATAGTAAAGCTCGTTTGGACCCGGCGAATGACCGATAGAGGCGAACGCCAGCAGTCCCGTGGCCTGGGCCAGAGCTTCCAGGATCAACACGCCCGGCATGACCGGCCGTTGGGGGAAATGACCGAGGAAGAACGGCTCATTGATGGTGACATTCTTGACCGCGGTGAGCGATACGCCAGGCTTGCACTCCAATACCCGGTCCACCAACAGGAACGGATAGCGGTGCGGCAATTGTTTCATGATGGCGTGAATATCGAGGAACGGTTCCGTTGACATGGCGTTCAGTCCTTCATTTTCTTTTCGATGGCGATGAGCCGGCGAGCAAGTTCATCGAGTTGTCGGAATCGCACACTGTTCTTGCGCCACTGCGCCGCGGTATCCATGGGCAAACTGCCAGAATATATCCCAGTCTCATGGATGGAATGGGACACGACTGTCATGGCAGTGACAGTAACATCGTCGCAGATTTCGATATGTCCAACGACTCCAACAGAGCCGCCCAGCATACAGCGGCGGCCAATGATGGCACTGCCTGAAATCCCGGCACAACCGGCAATGGCGGTGTGCTCGCCGATCTGGACGTTATGCCCGATCTGGATCAGGTTATCCAGCTTGACGCCGTTGCCGATCACGGTGTCCTCCAATGCGCCGCGGTCAATTGTGGTGTTGGCGCCGATTTCCACATCATCGCCGATCCGCACAGATCCCAGCTGCGGAACCTTGACCCACTGCCCGCCATCGCGCGCGATGCCGAAACCGTCGGCGCCGATTACAACACCTGGATGGATCAATGTCCGTTTCCCTACATGCACGCCGTGACAGAGCGTCACATTTGCAACAAGCCGGCCGTGTTCCTGCACCTGCGCACCGGCCATCACCACACAGTTCGGACCGATGGATGCACCATCCGCGATGATTGCGCCCTCTTCCACGACCGCTCCGGGGCCGATCCAGGCTTCGGTGGAAACCCGGGCAGCAGGATGCACTCTGGCACCGGTATCCACGCCTTTGCGCAGCGGCAGCCCGGGCGCAAGCAACGTGGCGACACGCGCGTACACGAGGTAAGGATTGGCTGACACCAAAGCCGGCACCGGGCAACTGTCCACATCGGCGGGGGTCAGGATTACGGCAGCGGCCTTGGTCTCGCTCAAATAACGGCGATAGTGTGGATTGGAAAGGAATGTGATGGTGCCGGGTCCGGCATGGGTTAGGGTATCCACACCGTGGATACGCGTGCTCCCGTCACCGCGGAGTGTCGCGCCGCAGCGTTCGGCCAGTTCAGCGAGCGTGCATTCCACCAGCACGTGTTGCCCGACCTCAGTTTCCGCCACCGGCGGTCGAGCTGGCTGGCGACTTGGAATCCCTCTGCAACTGGCTCAACACCTGGTCGGTCACGTCCACTGTGCCGTCTGCATAAAATACGCCTTCGCCGATGATGAGATTGTATTTCTGACTCTTGGCGAACTCGCGTACCGCCTTGAGGATGGCTTGCTGAATCTTGCCCAATTCCTGGTTGCGCTCGGTATTGACATCAGCCTGCAGATCGCCTTGTTTGCGGCTGAAATCCTGCTGCAGATTGTCCAGTTGATTTTGCAGATTCTGCAGCTGGCTTGCTGTCATGACCGCACCATTGCGGTTG
>JBOIAY010000167.1:0-6344 GCA_050739255.1 Gammaproteobacteria bacterium | reverse complement strand
TGTCATGAAGAAACTGCTTTCAATATTGATTTTGCTGGCTGCAGGCGCGCTGCTTAATGCCCAAGCCGCGACGTACGAAGGCGTCACGCTGCCGGATTCCGCCATCGTGGGCGGCAAGACCCTGGTGCTCAACGGTATGGGCCTGCGCGAGAAGTTCTTCTTCCACATTTATGTGGGCGGGCTGTATTTGCCGGAGAAGACCACCACACCGGACGCGGTGCTGGCGGAGCAAGGGCCATATCGCGTGGTGATGCACATGCTGTACGACGTAAGTCACAGTCAGTTCACCGATGCCTGGCTCGATGATATCAAGGCCAACAACAAAAGCGATTACGCCAGTCTAGAGAATGACGCCAAGGCATTCGCCGCGCTGTTCAGTGATTCCAAAAAGGGTGACGAGATCTTCATGGATTATGTCCCCGGCACTGGTGTAAGCGTGAGCTATGACGGTACCCTCAAGGGCACCATCAAAGGCGATACTTTCGCGAAAGCGCTACTGCGCGTGTACATGGGTCCGCATCCACCAACCAAAAGCCTGCAACGCGGCATGTTGGGCAAGAGTTGATTAACATCGGATGGAGGTGTTTATGACACGTTTGCGACTCTCTGTGCTGCTGGCCATCACCCTCCTGATGGTGAGTTGCGCGACTCCGCCTAAAGATGCCATGTCTTTTTCGATGGCGGCATTGCCACCGCCTTCTCCTGATTATGCGGTGCTGGTGGTGTACCGGCAGATAGTATTCCCTGTCGCTTACAAATCTACTATCTCGGTGAATGGGCAGGAGGCAGTGGAGATGCCGAACGAAGGTTTTACCTGGATCAAGGTCAAACCCGGTTATGTATTGGTGAAGAACGACTGGTCATTCGCTGCCGGCAATCCCTCGGGCGCATATGATTTAGACGTGGCGGCGGGCCAGTATTACTACTTCGAGATTACCGGGAATACCTACAATCCGCCTTTACAAGTGGTTGAGGATCTCCATATTGCAGCGGGCCTTGTTACCTATCATAGCTCGGTCGAAGGACGTGGATTCGTGCTGAGAGATGCCGCCGTGGCGATCAGAGAGCTAACCACATGTTGCCGCCATGTGCCAGTCGAGGATGATTATGTCCCTGGCAAAGACAATGCGAATCCTTGAAGCCTACTGCCATACACTTGTCGTTTTGAGGTGATTTACAGGTAGCTGCGCCAGTTACGTAAAGCATCCGCATAGGCGATGAAATGCGGATTAAGCAGTGATTCTTTGCTGTTGTAGCTGAGCGGACTGCCGTCCACGTTGATGACATGACCACCGGCCGCTAGTAGTACCGCGTGGCCGGCGGCCGTATCCCATTCCGAAGTCGGTCCCAGGCGCGGATACACATCGGCCGCGCCTTCCGCCACCAGGCAGAACTTGAGCGCGCTGCCGCGCGACACGATTTCATGCTCGCCGAGTCTTCTCACATAGCCATCCAGTAATTCGCCGCGATGGGAGCGGCTCGCCACCACGCGCACCGGTCCGCTGCCCAGTGACTGCACGTGAATCGCCCCGGTTTCACCATCAGCACAGCGACGAAACGCGCCCACGCCCATGCAGCCGTAGTAGCTGGTTTTCTCCACCGGGATGTACACCACGCCCAGCAGCGGTGCGCCGCGCTGCACCAAGGCGATGTTCACGGTGAAATCACCGTTGCGGCTGATGAATTCCTTGGTGCCGTCCAGCGGGTCCACCAGCCAGTACGTTTCCCAGCAGCGGCGTTCCGAGAAAGTAATATGACTGGATTCCTCCGACAGTACCGGCAAATCGGGCGTGAGCCGCTTCAGACCGCGCAGGATGATTTCATGCGCGCCCATGTCCGCGGCCGTGACCGGCGAGTGGTCGGTCTTGAGCTTGACCGCAAAATCCGTGGCATAGACTTCCAGGATGCCCGCGCCCGCTTCCGCGGCGATGTCCAACAATGGTCCGAGTAATTGTTCGTCGTTGATTGCCACGCGAGATTCCTTTTGAATGTAGAAGCGGTCTCAAAAACCAGAATCCGTCCATGTTAAGCGTAGCGAAGTCGAAAGATCATTGTCATGACCGACAATACCCTTCGACTTCGCGCCTTCGACGCTACGCTCAGGGCGAACGGCATTTTTTAGACCGCTTCCAAAAACAGAGTATATGATAGCGGCCATGTCTGTAGCAGCGAAATGCGTCCCCGACTGGTCGAGAGTACACACCGTGTTCCTCGACATGGACGGTACCCTGCTGGATCTGCATTTCGACAATTATTTCTGGCGGGAGCATGTGCCGCTGCGGTATGGCGAGCGCCATGGCCTGAGTCTTGTGGACGCCAAGGCCGAGCTCATGCCGCGTTTCCGGGCGATGGAAGGTACGCTGCAATGGTATTGCCTCGATTACTGGTCACAGGAATTGGACCTGGATATCGTGGCGCTCAAGCGCGAGCTGCGGCATCTGATCCGTGTCCAACCCCAGGCCGGAGATTTCCTGTACAGGTTGCGCCAGAGCGAGCGGCGGCTGGTGCTGGTGACCAATGCACATGCTGATGCGCTGACGCTCAAGCTGGAATGCACACACATTGATCGGCATTTACACCGGGTGGTTTCATCCCATGCACTCGGCTACCCCAAAGAAACCTTCGGTTTCTGGGAAAAGTTGTACGAGATCGAGCCTTTTAATCCAGACAACAGCTTGCTGGCCGACGACAGTCTGCCGGTGCTGCGCGCGGCACGGGAATACGGCATTCGTCAAGTCTTCGCGATGCGCCGGCCGGATAGCCAGCAGCCGGCGCGGGAAATCAGCGAGTTTGCGTCGGTGGAGACACTTGCGGAGTTAATGCCGGCCGAAAGTGCTGCGTACTGAGTACTGCGTTCTGGGCTGAAGAAAAAGAGCCTATTTTAAACTTGCTGAATTCCAGTAAATCACAATACTTTTTGCACTCAGCACGTCTCACCGTCTTCCCCGCCTTCCATCCCGGCGTCCGCCACGATTATCATTGCGCCTGCCATGGGGATGCAAAGGCCGGTGCCGTTCCCGATGCGCAGGCGGTTGCAGCGTCGCCAGCATGTCAGGTTGCAGTGCTTCCCGCGGGATGGCGTGACCGATGTACTGCTCGATGTCCGGCAGTGAGAAGGCATATTCTTCGCAGGCGAAGCTGATGGCGTCGCCTTCGGCGCCGGCGCGCGCGGTACGGCCGATGCGATGCACGTAATCCTCGGCGTCCTGTGGCAGATCGTAATTGATAACGTGCGTCACGTCCGGGATGTGCAAGCCGCGTGAGGCTACGTCGGTGGTGACCAGAATCGGCAGCGCGCCTTCGGTGAATTCCCGCAGCAGCCGCAGACGTTTGTTCTGCGGCACATCGCCGGAGAGCACGGCAGCCTTGAAGCCGTTGCCTTTGAGCCAGGCTTCCACGTCTTCCGCCACGCGCTTGGTATTCACGAACACCATAGTGCGATGCGCTTCGAGTTGCCGCAGCAGACCAATAAGCAACGCAATTTTTTCGCTGGTGGCGGGCAGATATAGCATCTGGCGGACGCTATCAACCGTGATCTTGTCCGGTTCGATGCGCACGAACTGGGCGTTGTTCATGTGTTCGTAGGACAGCTCCATGACCCGATAGGAAAGCGTCGCGGAGAACAGCATGTTGAGCCGTTCAGTAGGGTGCGGCATGCGGCGCATCAGGAAACGCACGTCAGCGATGAAGCCCATGTCGAACATGCGGTCGGCTTCATCCAGCACCATCACCTCCAGAGCGCGCAGATCGAAAACGTGCTGCTTGAAATAATCTATCAGCCGCCCCGGCGTGCCGATGAGCACGTCCACGCCCGCCGCCACCGTGTCGCGCTGCTTGTCGTAATTTTCACCGCCGTACACCACCGCCAATTTGAAACTCGTGTGCCGGCCGAGAACTTCCGCATCCTTGTAAATTTGCACCGCCAGTTCGCGGGTGGGGGCGACCACCAGGGCGCGCGGCTGGGTGGGGCGCCGTCCCGGCCGGGCAGGGTGGGCGAGCAGGCGCTGGTACAGTGCCAGCAGAAATGCGGCGGTCTTGCCGGTGCCGGTTTGGGCCTGGCCGGCCACGTCGTGACCCTTGAGAAGCAGCGGCAGAGCTTCGGCCTGGATGGGGGTGCAGCGGGAAAAGTCCGCCTCCCTGAGGCTCCTGAGCAGGGACTCGGCCAGCCCCAGGGATTCAAAACGCAGTTCGGTCAGGTGTGGGTCCATGGGCACTTTTTGTTCTCAACTCCGGGGCTTGCATTCTGGCGGCGATTGGGCTCAAATAGGTTCCAACGCCTTGAGCCCGCGCCCCGTGCGGGACATTTCAGAATTTCACAACGCTTTTACCAAAACCGCGAGCCAGCCGCGACATTGTGCCTTAAAGGGCACGGCACGTCACATTCCCTTTCCTATCCGACGTTCCCGCGCCTGCTTGCGCCAATCAGGTAGAACCAATTTGAGCCAATGGAGGCAATGTAACCGTGAGTGACCAGATTGTTTATACGACCGACGCCAACTTCGACAACGACGTATTGAAATCCAGTCTCCCCGTGCTGGTGGACTACTGGGCGGAGTGGTGCGGCCCCTGCAAGATGATCGGACCCATCCTTGACGAGATCGCCACCGACTACAAGGGCAAACTCACGATCGCCAAAGTCAACGTGGACGAGAACGCGCAGCTCACCCAGAAATACGGCATCCGCAGCATCCCGACCCTGATGCTGTTCAAGGGCGGCAACGTGCAGGCGCAGAAGATAGGCGCGCTGTCCAAATCACAATTGACGGCGTTTATCGAAACCAATATCTGAACTATCCGGGCGGCGGGAGGCCGCCCGAAAGTTACACGGCGGCATAGAAAAAGCCGGTAACGTGACCATTTTTATATATAACAAATCCCTTGATTAAAACCGGCGTCCGCCGGAAATTCTTTCAATTTCATTTCACGAGAGATCGAGTACACAACGTTTATGAACCTTACAGAACTCAAGAAAAGACCCGCTGAAGCCATCATTGGACTGGCCGAATCCATGGGCCTCGAGAACATGGCGCGTTCGCGCAAGCAAGATGTGATCTTCTCCATCCTCAAGGCACACGCCCGCAACGGCGAGGAAATCTCCGGCGACGGCGTGCTGGAAATCCTGCAGGATGGCTTCGGCTTTCTTCGCTCCGCCGAAGGCTCGTATCTCGCCGGTCCCGACGATATTTACGTTTCCCCCAGCCAGATACGACGCTTCAATCTTCGCACCGGCGATTCCGTGGCCGGCAAGATCCGCCCACCCAAGGAAGGCGAGCGCTACTTCGCACTGCTCAAGGTGGACCACATCAATTTCGATCCGCCGGAGAACGCCAAGAGCAAGGTGCTGTTCGAGAATCTCACGCCCTTGGTTCCCAAGCGCCGCTTCAAGATGGAGCGCGGCAACGGCTCCACCGAGGACATCACCGCGCGCATCATTGACATGATTGCGCCCATCGGCATGGGCCAGCGTGGCCTCATCGTGTCGCCGCCCAAGGCCGGCAAGACCATGATGCTGCAAAACATCGCCCAGAGCATCACTGCCAATCATCCCGACGTCTATCTCATCGTGCTGCTGATTGACGAGCGGCCCGAGGAAGTTACCGAGATGCAGCGCTCCGTGAAGGGTGAAGTGGTATCTTCGACCTTTGATGAACCCGCCACGCGCCATGTACAAGTGGCAGAGATGGTCATCGAAAAGGCCAAGCGCCTCACTGAGCACAAGCGCGACGTGGTGATCCTGCTGGATTCCATCACCCGCCTGGGCCGCGCTTACAACACCGTGGTGCCGGCTTCTGGCAAGGTGCTCACCGGTGGCGTAGACGCGAACGCCCTGCAGCGCCCCAAGCGTTTCTTCGGCGCGGCGCGCAACATCGAAGAGGGCGGTTCGCTCACGATTCTTGCCACCGCGCTTGTCGAGACCGGTTCGCGGATGGATGACGTGATTTACGAGGAATTCAAGGGCACCGGCAATTCCGAAATCCATCTGGACCGGCGCATCGCCGAGAAGCGTGTGTTTCCAGCCATCAACATCAACCGTTCCGGTACCCGCCGCGAGGAACTGCTGGTGGCACAGGACGAACTTCAGAAAATCTGGATCCTGCGCAAACTGCTGCATCCCATGGACGAACTGGCCGCCAGCGAATTCCTGCTGGACAAGCTCAAGGAGACCAAGACCAACGCAGAATTCTATGATTCGATGAAGCGGCAATGAGCAGGGTGATTGGTTAGGCCGGCGGCTGCGCCGCCTGTAAGGAGTGAGGGGTTAAGAGAAAAAAGAAACTTGACACTGAAGAAGTTGCAATACGACCATTTGAACGCCTCACGCCTCACGCCTCACGCCTCACGCC
>JBOIAY010000166.1:0-3056 GCA_050739255.1 Gammaproteobacteria bacterium | reverse complement strand
TGCCGAGCGCGATGGGCAAATCGAAACGCCCGCCTTCCTTGGGCAGATCGGCCGGCGCCAGATTGACGGTGATGCGGCGGGCGGGAAAATCAAACCGTGAATTGATGAGCGCGCTGCGCACGCGGTCACGGCTTTCACGCACCGCGGCTTCCGGCAGGCCGACGATGGCGAAACTCGGCAGGCCGTTGGACAGATGCGCCTCGACCGTGACTTCCGGCGCTTCAACACCGGCCTGGACACGGCTGAAAATCTTTGCAAGCATGTTCCGCTCTCTCCTTCCCTGGTGGCGGTAAAATCGCAGCGCTACTTCTTTTTCTTGACGCTGCCGCTTCGGCCATCCAAATGTGTTTCAAGTTCCTGCAGACGCGTGGCCAATTCTTCCAGGCGCTCGCGGGTATGGCTCAGCACCCCGGCCTGCACGTCGAATTCCTCGCGGGTGACCAGATCGAGTTTCGCGAAGACACTTTGCAGTACGGCTTGGAAGTTGCGCTCCGCGTCGGCCTTCAGATCGCGCAAACCCACCGGCACGCTGTCCGCGAGCTTTTTCGCCAGATCATCCAGAATCTTGGGGTCCAATGCCATGGCCGCCACCGCCAGTCCGGTAAACCGGCCGCCAGTATATATCCCGCCCGGCCCCGGCCCAAGCGGTGCTAGACTTTAGGGCATCTCTAAATATAGATCTTTTATTTTCTGGGGGGTGTTAGATAATGACCTCGGCCACTACGCTTCGCTATCCTGCTTCGCTTGTGGTCCAGGGCGCTCGAAGCCGTGCTTCTTGCCCTGGCCGCCTGTTCGCCGTGTCCGGCGAACCCTCATGTACTGGCGTGTACACTTCGGTTCTGTGCCGTACATCCTTGTACGGCATGAACTCCAGGGCATGCATCCCCGCATGCCCGCCTGACGAATCGTCAGGCCCTCGGTCATTTCTGCCTACCCAGAAACCAAAATCTCTGATTTTTAGAGATGCCCTATTATTATGTAGTTGGGACAAAGCCCGAAGCCCTGATTTAAGGACGTTATTTCTATGAAGATGGTCGCTGCGGTAATCAAGCCTTTCAAGCTGGACGATGTGCGCGAGGCGCTCTCCGACATCGGCGTGCAGGGCATCACCGTCACGGAGGTCAAAGGTTTCGGCCGCCAGAAGGGCCACACCGAGCTGTACCGCGGCGCCGAGTACGTGGTGGATTTCCTGCCCAAGGTGAAGATCGAGCTGGCGGTGCCGGACGATCTCCTGGACCGGGTGGTTGAAGCCATCGCCCACGCCGCCAAGACCGGCAAAATCGGTGATGGCAAGATTTTTGTTTATGAGCTGGAACAGGCCATTCGCATCCGCACCGGCGAGTCGGATGCGCAGGCCTTGTGAGGCGAAGCATGTATAAACGCATCATTATCGCGCTGCTGGCCGTGCTGGTCGCGGGTGCGGCGCTGGCGGACGGAACCATATATAAATGGGTGGACAAGAACGGCAACGTGCACTACAGCACCGTGCCCCACAGTCCCAACGCCCAAGCCCTGAACATTGTGAACACCGCGAACAACCAGGCGCCGCCTGCCAGCACCGCGCCTTCCGCCACCACCGCGAATGCGGCAAACCAGGCCTTGACCACCGTCACGCCCGGTGATTCCGCCACCTGCAAATCCGCCCGGGAGACCCTGACCAAATATCTAAGCGCGACCTATCTGTACACTCTGGGCAAGAACGACGTGAAACTGAAGCTTTCCCTACAACAGCAGGAGATGGCAGTTGTTCAGGCCAAAAAAGCCATTACTCAGGCATGTTCGCCACAGGAGCCGCCACCATGAAAATTAGAACACTGTCGCTGACTTTGCTTTCAATCACCGCTGTAGCGTTCGTGACAGCCCAGGCCCAGCAGGTGTACCGCTGGGTGGACGCCCAAGGCAACGTGCATTATTCCCAGACGCCGCCGCCCAATGTCGGCACGAAGGCAAAACTGGTGGATGTCGCGCCACCGCCGCCGGACCCAACCAGCCTGCAACAGCAGCAAAATTTGGTGAAATCCATGGCTGCGTCCAACACAGCACAAAAGAAGGCAGAAGAAAAAGCCCAGCAGGAAGCACAGAAGAAAGCCCAGCAGCAACAAGCCTGCTCTGCCGCGCGCGCGCAATTGCAACAGTATATGGAAGCCCACCGCGTCATCACCAACGGCAACAGCGCCAAGCCAACGTATTACACCGGCGAGGATCTGGTGAAATTCCGCCAGCAAGCTCAGGCGCAGGTAAACAAGGTCTGCAGCTGAAGCTGACGCACAAAAAATTCCATTAAAAGCACCGCGCGGCGAAAAGCAGCGTTGTATCGGCACGCGGCAAAGCACTTGCGCACGTACGCGCGAGCCGTTGAAAACCTCTTTTATCTTGGGGGCGCTTGCCGTACTCTTGCGCGGCCTTTCCCTACCCCCTGAGTCCCACCAGCATGAGCAGCCAACCCATCCAGGACGCCCGCGAAATCTTCAACGTGCTGCGCTGGGGCGACGGCTATTTTGACATCAGCGACGACGGACATCTGGTGGTGTTCCCCACCCGCCGTCGCGAGGACGGCTGCGTGGATCTGTACCGGCTCGCCACCGAGGTGAGCAAGTCCGGCCTCAACTTGCCCGTGCTGTTCCGCTTCGGCGACATCCTGCGCGACCGCGTGGACCGGCTGTGCAACGCCTTCGCCAAGGCCATGGAGTATCACGAGTACAAGGCCGGCTATACCGCCGTCTATCCCATCAAGGTGAACCAGCAGCGCGCGGTAGTGGAAGACATTCTCAGGCACGGTGAAGGCCGTGTCGGTCTCGAAGCCGGCAGCAAACCCGAATTACTGGCGGTGCTGGCCATGGCGCCGGCCGGCGCCAGTATCGTCTGCAACGGCTACAAGGACCGCGAATACCTGCGGCTCGCGCTCATCGGCCAACAATTGGGCCACAAGGTCTATATCGTCATCGAGAAGCTGAACGAGCTGGACCTGGTGCTCAAGGAAGCCGCCGAGATGAGCGTGAAGCCGATGCTGGGCGTGCGCGTGCGCCTGACCAGTACCGGCCGCGGCAAGTGGGAAC
>JBOIAY010000165.1:0-4502 GCA_050739255.1 Gammaproteobacteria bacterium | reverse complement strand
ATGTACGCATCCCCGGTGATGGAATAGCGATTGAGTGCACCGGCCAGCGCCAGGGCATCCAGCGGTTTGCCGCTGGTGCGCATCCGCGCACGCATGCTGCGGAAATCCACGTACGCAAAACCGACGTTGATGTTGTGCAGATACGCGCGCACTGAAGTTTGCACATTGGGATAGACGCGCACCAGATGATCGGCGTCGCCAGGACGGTTGACCGGCACGCTGCCCTGATCCACATCCCAGGTCCAGATGCCGAACAGGTTGTTGCCCTCCAAGGCGAAGCGCGAGGTGCCCCAGCCGCTCTCCTGCGCTGCCTGGGCCAGCACCAGCGCCACCGGCACGATGTCCACTCGCTTGAGCAGCGTCTCGCGTACTTTCGGGTCGTTGAGATCACCCGTGACTTTGTATTGATCGGCGATGGCGGTCAGCTCCTGACCGGCGTCCGACTGGGGATCTATCCGGCCTTGGCCGAACTGGTGCAGCAGGAATACCCGCTGGTTCCAGATGCGCAGGTTCTCGGCCAGCACGATGGGCAGTAGCGCCCGGAAGAACACACTCTTTTTTTCATCCTGATTCAGTGTATCAAGTCCGTAGGGCAGGCTTTGAATGGCGTAGGGCGGTACCGCATCCTGGGGCGGCCAGGAGTAGTCCTCGCTGGAAAACATGTTTTCCAGTGCCGCGGCGGACGGCGGCTTGATCGGGATAAGTTCGGCTTGCGCGATGAGCGGAGTCGCGGAGACGGGTGCGTGCCCGTGGTGCCAGACGATGAATCCCGCGACCAGGAAGGGGATCACGGAAAGCAGGGTGTAGCCAAAGAACCGGCCGATGCGGCCGATGAGAGAGGGCTGGGTATGGTTGCTGGGCTCGCCTCGGATGATCCGCTCCTCGCTCCACGTCGGGCGAAATCTAGTCCATGTGGGGTCTGAAGGGAACCCCCGGCAATCCCCGTCACGCCGGAGGACGCTGCGCATCCTGGCCAGCGACGCGGCCTCGGGACTGAATTACAGCTGCAGCGCCTTCACGTTAGTGCAGCCGTGTCCAGGAAGGGGCCACCGCGATGAGCACTGGGTTCGATCCCGGGCTGGCCGGCGACATGATTTCGGCTTACGCGCATCACGGATTATCCCGCTGGAGTACGCGCGCGTTCCCTCAAGAGTGGATACAGATAATGAGTCTGAAAAAAGCCGGCATCGGGTAACACAAGAGCATGCGCTGCAAGATTCAGGCATTTGCCGTTATCATATGGATACTTCAGCCAGCCCCGCGCTCACATTTCAAGGAGACTTTTCATGTTATTTCGCAGTGCAGGCGCTTTTGTGGCGCTTTTCTTCGCGGCGTTTACCGCCCAAGCCAGCAACCTGGATATCAATCTTGGCAGCAATGCCGCTTCCATCAACTATTCCACCAACTTGACCAGCACCGGACTGGAAGGCGACATTGGTTATCTGCATCACACCGACTTGGTGGACATCGGCAGCGCGGGCCTGTTTGTGGTTGGAAATTCGAATCCGGTGGGTTCACCGTTCATTTTTGCAGTGGGGGGCAAGGTATTCTTTATCAGTCCGAAACAAGTCAATGGCAACGGCACCGTACTGGGACTCGGTGGGCATTTCAATTATGCCTGGCCCAACTACAACCGTTTCACAATCGGCGGCGAACTGTATTACGCACCCAAGATCGTGTCGTTCAACAATGCCGACCGTTATCTACAATACGGTGTGAACGCTGGTTACGAGATCCTGCGCAATGCGGAGTTATATGTGGGCTATCGCCATATCTCGGCAGCCTTCACCGGCACCAGTACCGTGACGCTGGACAGTACCTTCATGGTCGGCTTGAACCTCAGTTTCTGACGCCACAACTCGGGTAGATTCATGTCCGGTCACAGCAAGTGGGCCAACATTCAGCACCGCAAGAACGCTCAGGATGCGAAGCGAGGCAAGCTGTTCACACGCCTGATTCGCGAGATCACCACCGCCGCGCGCAACGGTGATCCGAATCCCGATACCAATCCGCGTCTGCGGCTGGCAGTGGACAACGCGCTTGATGCCAACATGACCAAGGACACTATCGAGCGCGCCATCAAACGTGGTGCGGGTGAACTCGATGGTGCAGCGTATGAGGATATCCGCTACGAAGGTTATGGCCCGGCTGGCGTTGCCATCATCGTGGAGTGCTTGACGGACAACCGCACCCGCACCGTCGGTGAGGTGCGCCACGCATTTACGAAACACGGCGGCAATCTCGGCGCAGATGGTTCCGTGAATTATCTGTTCAACAAGTGTGGGGTGTTGAAATTTCCCGGGAGTCTTGGAGAGGACAGGCTCATGGAAGCTGCCCTGGAGGCGGGCGCCGAGGACGTCATCACCGATGACGCAGGTGGCTTCGAGGTATTGACCGACCCCGTGACGTTCCACAACGTGAAAACGGCCATGGAGAAAGCCGGCCTCAAGCCGGACTCTGCGGAAATCATCCAGCGGGCATCCACCGTCGTGATGCTGGACCGGGCGCACGCAGAATCGGTCTTGGAATTGCTGGAAGCGCTGGAAGACCTGGATGACGTGCAGACCGTGTATTCCAATGCCGAATTCCCGGATGAATTGCTGCAAGCCTCATGAGCACGCGTGAGTGATCCGTATTCTGGGCATTGATCCCGGCTCCCTGTTCACCGGCTATGGTGTGGTGGACAATGACGGGCAGAATCTGAAACACGTGGCCAGTGGTTGCATCCGCACGACAGGCGGGGAATTTTCCGGACGTCTGCGCGAGATTTTTTATGGCGTGGATGCCATAGTGACTGAATTCAAGCCGCAGGAACTGGCGGTGGAAAAAGCGTTCGTACACAAAAATGCTGATAGCGCGCTCAAGCTTGGCCAGGCTCGCGCCGCTGCCATCTGCGCCACGCTGAGTCATCCGCTGCCCCTGCATGAATACACGCCGCGGGAAGTGAAATTGGCGCTGACCGGCAAGGGCAGCGCGGGCAAGGAACAGGTGCAGCACATGGTGAAACTCCTGCTGGGTTTGCAGGGCCGTTTGCAGGCTGATAGCGCCGACGCCCTGGCAGTAGCCATCTGCCATGCGCATAGCCGGACTTTGCGCGCGCAGCTCGCGGGAGCGGTGCAATGATTGGCTTTCTGCGCGGCCAGCTCTTGCGCCGGCAGCCGCCGCATCTATTGATAGAGGTGCATGGTGTCGGCTATGAAGTGGAAGCGCCCATGTCCACCTTTTACAGTTTGCCGGAAGCGGGCGCAGAGGTGCAGCTCTATACGCATCTCGTGGTGCGCGAGGATGCACACATTTTGTTCGGTTTCGGCAGCGAAACTGAACGCCGGCTGTTCCGTGCGCTGATCCGCGTCAACGGCGTCGGCCCGCGCCTGGCGCTCACCATTCTGTCCGGTATCAGCGTGGACAATTTTGTGCGCTGCGTGCATGACAATGACACTGCGGCGCTCACGCGCCTGCCCGGTATAGGCCGAAAAACCGCCGAGCGTCTGGTGGTGGAGATGCGCGACCGTCTTGATGAAGCCTCCGGCGGCGTCACCACCGTCATGGGTGAGATGAGTCCGCGGGAAGAAGCTCTGTCGGCGCTGGTGAGTCTGGGCTACAAACCCCAAGAGGCCAGCCGTATGCTGCAAGCGATCAAGGAGACGGACATCAGCAGTGAAGAATTCATTCGCCGCGCCCTGCAGAATGCCGCGCGCGCAGGTTAGGAAAACGACATGCCGACTGAACGTTTGGTGACTGCCAAGAATACCGCCGAAGACGAGGCGCTGGATCGTGCTATCCGTCCGCGCACGCTCACGGATTACATCGGTCAGCCGGCAGTGCGCGAGCAGATGGAGATTTTCATCGGCGCGGCGAAAAAACGTGGCGAGGCGCTGGATCATGTGCTCATTTTCGGTCCGCCGGGACTCGGCAAGACCACACTCGCGCACATCATCGCGCATGAACTGGGCGTGAACCTGCGCCAGACATCCGGACCGGTGCTGGAACGCCCTGGCGATCTGGCGGCGTTGCTCACCAACCTCGAACCACGCGACGTGTTGTTCGTGGACGAGATCCATCGCCTGAGCGCGGTAGTGGAAGAAGTGCTGTACCCGGCGCTGGAGGACTACAAGCTGGACATCATGATCGGCGAAGGCCCGGCGGCACGTTCCATTAAACTGGATATTCCGCCGTTTACCCTGGTGGGCGCGACCACCCGTGCGGGCTTGTTGACCTCGCCCTTGCGGGACCGCTTCGGCATCGTGCAGCGCCTGGAGTTTTACAGCCACGAGGACTTGACCCACATCGTGAAACGCTCGGCGCGCATCCTGGCTTTGAGCGTGGACCCCGAAGGTGCGCACGAGATCGCCTCGCGTTCCCGCGGCACACCGCGTATCGCCAACCGTCTGTTGCGGCGGGTGCGGGATTTCGCCGAAGTCAAAGCGGACGGCCGCATCACCGCCGACATCGCGCACCGTGCCATGGACCTGCTGGATGTGGACGTGCATGGCTTTGACATG
>JBOIAY010000164.1:0-22240 GCA_050739255.1 Gammaproteobacteria bacterium | reverse complement strand
GACCAGTGGCCCGCCGGCCGCTCCCACAAGAGCTACAACATGAGTGAATCCACAGCCTCTCCCTGTGTGCGTATCTGCTGTCTCGACGATGACAACATCTGCATCGGCTGCGGCAGCAGCCTCGATGAAATACGCCGCTGGTCGGAAATGCCGGAACAGGACAAACTGGAAACGCTGCGTCAGGCCGATGAACGCTGTGAGGCGCGGCGGCAGCGGTATCAAAACGCCATATCCAAAGAAATCAAAATATAGTGTGGTGGCTATGGGTGGGCGCGAAGCATTGCTTCGCGCGGGCAGGCAGGAAGCCTGCCCTGGACAGGTGAATTGCACAGGACGTGCAATTCGCCGACGAATCACCGACCTTATATCGGGAATAATGCTGAGGTCGATTTAGTACCCTCATCGTTTAGTTCTTAACTACGATTATTCGTAGTTGGTGGCTATGGGTTGACTCGAACCACCGACCTCAGCATTATGATGCTGATATATGAGATCGGTGGTTCGTCGGTGAATTGCACGTCCTGTGCAATTCACCTGCCCAGGACAAGCTTCCTGCCTGCCCGCGCGAAGCAATGCTTCGTGCCCACCCATAGCCACCACACTATATTTTGATTCCTTTGGATATGGCGTTTGGATAACGCCGTCGTCGTACCTCGCGGCGTTCGTCGGCCTGACGCAGCGTTTCCAGTCTTTCCTGTTCCGGCATTTCCGACCAGCGGCGGATTTCGTCGAGACTGCGTTCGCAGCCGATGCAGATGTTGTCATCATCGAGACAGCAGATGCGCACACACGGAGAGGCTGTGGATTCACTCATGTTGTAGCTCTTGTGGGAGCGGCCGGCGGGCCACTGGTCCGCGCCGCGATGATCGCGGCGAGTATCGCCGCTCCCACGAATTGGGACATGTCTCAGAGATTGAACACGGTATCATGCTTATGATAATTACTACGATGATAAAATCCAGCCTCACGCTATCATGAAGCAGAGCGTGACATAGGTCAGGCCGCTGAAAATCAGCCAGGCGGGTGTCAGGCGGCGGATGAGCCCGAGAAACAGCACCCACAAGGCAGCGGCGAAGGTGAGCGCCATGGCCCAGAGGATATCCGGCCTCGGTTGCCAGGCGCCGAGCTGGATGCCGAAAGCCGGCAGCAAAGTTCCCTGAAACACCAGCGCGCCGGTGACGTTGCCGAACGCGAGCGTGTCTTTGTTGCGCCGTATCCACAGGATGCTGTTGAATTTTTCCGGCATTTCCGTGGCCAGAGGAATGATCAGCAGCGACAACGCCAGCACCCCGACACCAGTCAAAGCCGCCGCCTGTTCCACTCCGTACACGAACAGCTTGGCGCCGGAGATGATGAGCACGAGCCCCAGCGCCAGTTGGGTGATTTCCGATATGAGATTGTGCGGAATGCCGATGCGCCGCAACCACAGCGGCGCGTCAGCCTGGGTGCCGTGCCCTTCTTCCACCAGCAGTTTGGAGGCGCGGATGGTGTTGATCACGTAGTTCACGTACATGAAAATCAGCACGGCGGTGGCCACGACGCGCGCGGCGAATTGATTTGCGGGTATGAACAGCGCGATGAAGGCAATGACGAAGGCCACCAGGAAATACAGCAGGTCGCGCAGGAAACCGCTGATCTCCGGTTTCAGGGGTGCGCGCCAGCCGCGCTCCATGCCGGCGAACAGCGCGATGAGCGCCATGGCGATGGAGGAAAGCATCAATGGTGCACCCAGGATGGCGCCGATGCCGATGTGCTCGCGTACTGCAACAGTCGAGCCGCCAAAGAACACCGCAACGATGGGCACGATGGTTTCCGGCAGGGCGGTGGCCACTGCGGCCAGCACCGACCCCACCAGGCCTTCAGACAGAGCATAGCGCTGCCCGACATGTTCCAGTGCATTGGTGAACAGCTCGGCGCCCGCCAAAATGACGAGCAAGGCCACCAAGAGTGCGCCAATGACAAATATCAACCGGCACCTGCCTTTGCATCCGGCGACATCATAGTCATGCTGGACTCCTGTTATTCTTCGCTTACAAACGGTTTTCGTGAGCCGCTATCCTAACCTAAAAGGAGAAATGGTATGCGCGCATGGTGCATTACGCAGTCAGGCGGTCCCGAAGTGCTTAAACTTGAGATTGTGCCCGTTCCGCAGATGGGCCCTGAGGAAGTATTGGTGAGTCTGCAAGCCATCGGTGTTAATCGCGCCGATCTGCTGCAGCGTCGCGGTCTGTATCCGGCACCACCGGGATTTGATGCGCGCGTACCGGGCATGGAATATGCGGGCGTGGTCGAACAGGTGGGCGCGCGCTGCCGGCTGCGCCATCCTGGTGATGCGGTCATGGGCATCATCGGCGGAGGCGCTTATGCGGAAAGACTTGTGATCCATGAGCGCGAGACGCTGCGCGTCCCCGGGCAGATGACCTTTACGGATGCAGCAGCGGTGCCGGAAGCTTTTCTCACCGCCTATCGTGCACTGTATCTGGAAGGCGGGCTTGTGCATGGCGAATGGTGTTTGATTCGTGCCGCCACTTCCGGCGTCGGTATGGCGGCGGTGCAACTTGCCAATGTGTTTGGCAATCGCAGCATCGGTACCAGCCGTTCGGCGCAAAGGCTCGAGAAGGTGCGCGCGTCGGGTCTCGATGCCGCATGCGTGGATAGCGAAGACACTTTGGTGGAGTGCGTACGCGGGATCACTTGTGGCGAGGGCGTAAGCGTGGTGCTGGATCTGGTTGGCGGCGGCCATCTGGCCGAGAACCTGGCTTGTTTGCGCGAGGAAGGCACTCAGGTGCTGGTGGGTGCCATGGCGGGACGCGAGGATCGGATTGATCTCGGCGGATTTCTGAACCGGCGGTTGAAACTCAAGGCCATGACCATGCGCAGCCAGCCACTGGAACGTAAAATTGAATTGGCGCGCCTGTTTGTACGGCGGCTCACACCCATGTTTGAGTCAGGGAAACTCAGGGCATGCGTGGACACCGTAGTTCCGTTCAGCCAGGCACCTGAAGCGCATCGCCGCATGGAGGCAGGCGGCCATCTTGGCAAAATCGTGATCGCGCTTTGAGAGTTATTTCCACACTACCATTCTCTGGATGTTGTACGAACCAATTGAAATGATCTCTAGTTGATATTTCTGGATTTCTGCTGTGCTGCGTTCAGCGCCTGCATGAAGATTTCCACTGGCTGTGCGCCGGACAAGGTGTAGCGATTGTCGAGGATGAAGAACGGCACGCCGGTGATGCTCATTTCGTGGCCTGCGCGCAGATCGTTGAGCACCGTATTGCGTTCACCTTCACCGGCAAGCCAGGCACTCATATCTTCCTGAATGCCCGCGCCATGCGCCAGTTTGGCAAGCGTGGTGTCATCGCCTATGTCGAGACCATCAAGGAAGTAGGCGTGAAACAAGGTTTCCACCATGGTTTCTCCCTTATTCCGGGTTTCCGCCAGGCGAATCAGGCGGTGGGAGTTGAAGGTGTTGGGAGTGCGGTTGATCTTGTCAAACTGGAATTCAATGCCTGCGTTCTTACCCGCTTCGCGTATACGCGCCTGGATTGCTTGCACCGCTTGCGGACCGCCAAACTTGGCATCCACGTATTCCCGGCGGTCACGGCCTTGGGGCGGCAGGTCCGGATTGAGTTGAAAAGCGTGCCAGTGAATGGCCGCGTCGTCATATTCTGATGTAGCCAGTGCAGCTTCCAGATGACGCTTGCCGATGTAGCACCAGGGACAAACGGTATCGGAGAAAATATCAATGCGCATGATCAGCGGTTGACCTTGGTATAGATCACGCTGGGCTTGTCGCCGCGGCGCGAATAGAGGTGTTCGCGGCTGTAATCCTCATAGTCCGTGTCGCGCTCCTGCTCGGTATCGAACCAGCGGTAAGACTCCCAATCGGAACCCAGCAGATGCGGCGCGGACATGGGATCGTCCGGCGACAGAGTGCAGCGGATGCCGTAGCGTTTGGTGGAATCGTCGGTATTCATGCAATTACTCATTTCAGGTGGCTAATGTTATTTTACCGCAGTTGGCAGCGAAGAATCGCGGTCGGACTGCTTTCGGCATCCATGCCTTTCGCAGCACTTGTACATCCTTGTACATCGGACACCGCTCCCATCAGAGGAAGATCGAGCCTCCCGCAAGAGAGTACAAGTCTCCCACAAGATGAGGTATCCAGCCTGATGTGTGTGGGAGCGACGATACTCGTCGCGATTGCTTGCGCAGATGATCCGAATAATGTGGACCCAGTCAACCGTGATGATTGTTGCTATTCAGCTCTGAGAAAAATACTGCCTGAGATAGTCATCGAAGGAAATCTGGTCGGTGGCCTCGATCTGTGCCTGTTTCTCCAGAGAGTCACGCGCCAGTTGCTCGAAATGCAGTTGGGTCGCGGCCGGCAGTTTACGTTGCAGGAAATAATCCCGATGCCTTTCTGAAAGTCGCTTGGCGAAACGAAAGAAGCTCTCACCGTGGGTGCGCATGTCCGCCAGGATCCGTGCCGAGGGCAGGCGTTCCGGCTCAGCCAGTTGTTCACGCCGGGCCAACAGGCTGGCGCGATAGGACTTGCGTGCTCTAGCGCTATCCAGGATCTCGCAAATGCCGTCCATCTGATCGGTGATTTCCTTTGCCCAGTCGCGCAGCCGGATGCCGCGGCCGTCGCGTTGCAATTCGAGTGCCGGATCGCGTCCGCGGCGCGCGGTTTGTGTCTGGTTGTGGTTGATGATTTTTTGTTCCTGCTCCGAGACCGATGGGCTGTCATGCAGCAGGCACAAGGCCAGCAGCGCTTCGATGAAATGTAGTGCCGGCGCATCCGCACCCACTGGATCGTAGGCGTTCACATCCAGGGCGCGTACCTCGGCGTACATCACGCCACGTTTTTTCAGGGCGAGTGCGGCACGCTCGCCGGAGTTGATGGGCTGCTTGGGACGCACATAGGTGTAGAACTCGTTTTCGATCTGCAGGATGTTGGCGTTCAACTGCCGGTATTCGCCGTTCACCTTGACACCGATGGCCTCGTATTCCGGTTCCGGCGTACTGATAGCACGGGTGAGGCTGGTCACGTAGTCGTCGAGGCTGTTGTAACGCACGCCGATCCGCGCCTGATTCTTGTTCTTGTAGCCGATGTCGCTCATGCGCAGCGAGGTGGCAAAAGGCTCATACCAGGTGCCGGCGTCGAATTCCTGGAAATTCGGATTGCGGCCGTGGAAGAAACTCTTGCACACCGCCGGCGAGGCGCCGAAGAAGTATGGTACCAACCAGCCGAGGCGCTGAAAATTGCGCAGCATGCCGAAATAGGACGCGTCCGTGAATTCCCGCAGCGGCCGGAGGTCGCCCTGCAAATCCCTGAGCGCCGGCCAGAGTGCTTCCGGAAAGGAATAATTGAAATGCACGCCGGAAATGGTCTGCATGGTGCGGCCATAGCGATACCCCAAGCCGCGGCGATAGACATGCTTCATCATGCCGACGTTGGATTTACCGTAACGCGCGATGGGGATGCGCGCATCGTCTTCGAGCGAGCACGGCATGCTGGTGGCCCAGAGCATCTCGCCGTCCAGATGCTGATAGACGAAACTGTGGATGTCACACAGGAAACCCAGCGTACTTTCCGTGCCTCCCAGCGGCGGCGTCACCAGCTCGATGAGTGCCTCGGAATAATCCGTGGTGATGTACGGATGCGTGAGCGCCGCGCCCAGGGAGTTCGGGTGCGGTGTATGGACGATGCAGCCTTCGGCATTGACCCGCAGGCTTTCCTTTTCCAGGCCCGTCAGTCCGCCACGCAACAGCGCCGCCGCCGGGCTTGCGAGCAGCCGGCTCAGTCGCTGGTCGAGTTGTCTGGAGGAAGGCATGCAGGCGCGTCCGCAACGGGGGCCGTATGGTGGCGTAAACCGGGGCGCGGGTGCAAGCGGCGCAGGAGTGGCAAGCCTGTGGGAGCGGCGGTCTCCGTCGCGATGTTTTTACATTTGAAAGAACTATCGCGGCGCGAACCAATGGTTCGCCGACCGCTCCCGCAACAGAGTTTCTGCAAAATAGCGGATATCGTGGTTGGGCGATCGCTCCCGCGGTAGAAGCGCAAAAAATGGCCGGCATACGCCGGCCGAACGGGGATGCGATTAAAGAATTGTCAGCCGCCCCAGCATTCCGCATCAATAACCGTCGAGGTGGCGCTCGCGGCGGTAAAGGCGGTCTTTTTGCCGGTGTTGTCGAGCTGGAGGGTTTTGCAATCCGTGTCATTCGCCTGGCGGCCACCGGCCACCGCGGTGGCGGTCAGCACGTAGGTTGTGGCGCTCAGGGTGGGCGTGGCAATGGTGTAGAAACCTTTCGCGGTGCTGCCGAGGAGGCTGGGGCTGTCGCAATTGGCGGTGCTGTTGTACGAGAAGTTCTGGGTGTAGCAGCGTTCCAGGAACTGCGCATCCTGCATGAGCGTGGCAGTGGCATCGGAGCGGTTCGAACGCATCACCGATTTCTCATAGGACGGATACGCGATGGCCGCGATGATGCCGATGATGGCCACCGCGATCATGAGTTCAATCAGCGAAAAGCCGCCGTTTGCCGACCGAATACAATGTTTCCTGTTCATGACTGCCTCGATTCCTTGCTGTGAACTGTGTGCAACACCCTGTCTTGATCAACGCTTACTGCAATTCCCGCCAGGCGGTACGCTGGCCGCCGCCACGTTCCGCCACCTTCTTGATGGTGGTGCCGCCGGCGCCGGCTTCGGTGATGAGCTTGACGGCGCCCACGGTGTTAAGGCTCGCCGACAGGATGGTGGGCGAGGTGGCGAATACCGCGCCGAGACCCAAGCCCACGGGATTCTGACCGCTCGATGTCTGGTCGGCGCTGGTGAGCTGGCCGTCGCCGTTGATGTCCAATTCCGGCTGCGGGAAGCTGCCGCCATTCTTGTAGTTCAGCGCCATGAGGAAAGCCTCGCCGCCCGCGGTGCACACGTTGCTGGAGGGCGTGTAGGTGGTGAACACCACGCGGCCATTCTCCAGGCGCGGATCGGTGATGACGCGCTCGCCAATTTCGTTAGCGCTGTAACCGGTCACACCCTTGCCCAAGTCCATGAACCAGCCGCGTTTGCCGCCGGCGTAGTCCACCGGCTGGTTGCTGACGGTGCGGACGGCGACGCCGCTGATGGTCGTGTCGGTGAGCGTCTGCTGCACCATTTTGCTGCTGGTGCGGTTCAGCGGTGGTGACAACACCGAGCCATTATCCCAGACCGCATAGAAGCTCTGTATCTGGGTGTTGGTGAGATCCGGCGTGCCCAGCAACTGGCCGGTGCCGAAGAACACCAGCGGACCGCTCAGGCGCGGGAAGTTCGGATTCAGCGAGACCAGCGGCGTGGTGGTGATGGGCTGCGGGTTGTTGCTGGGGTCGCGCGCCTGGAACAGCACCGAGACCACCCAGTTCGCGGGATTCGGATCGGAAATGTCCACTTTCCACAGGTTGCCCTGTAAATCACCGGCGTACACCGTGGTGGCCGGCACACCCAGACCGCCGCCGCCGTTCACCGCGGTGACGCTGGACAAGCCGTTGGCCAGGCTGGAATTGCAGGCGCCAGTTACGGCTGCGCACAGATTGATCTTGTCCACCAGGTTACCGGTTTCGGGATTGAGCGCGTACAGATAATCGTTACCGTCTGAATTGTCATAGCCGGAGCCGAAGAACACCAGGAAGCCGTTGGGGTTGGCATTGGTGCTGCTGGTGTCGTTGGTCTGGGCGATGAACGGCCGGCTGTAGGTCAATCCGAGGGTGCTATCAGTGAATTCCCATTGCACCTTGAGGGCCAAGGCCGTTTCACTGGTGAGGCTCGCGGGATTGGTGACATCGAGCGCATAGATGCTGTTACCGCCAGCGTTCAGACCGTCCACCAGCAGGGTGTGCCAGGTGTTGTCGGCGAACTTCACGTCGCCCGCCGTGGGCGAGCCGTCCACATAGAAATGATGCGTGTACGGGTACTGGGTCAGGTTGATGAGATTCGCGAACACGCCATTGGGCACGAAGGCGAACAGCTCCTGTCCGCCGCCGGTCCCAGTGGGGGCATTGAAGGCATGCAGCATGCCGTCATTGGCGCCCACATATACAACCGGCGCCCGGTTTGCTTGTGCCGTCTCGAAGCTGACGTAACTGGGATCGGCGGTATAAGGGCCGTCGGGCGCGGCGATGTACAGCGGCGCGCTGTCCACGATGTCGCCGAGGATGTGGGTGCGGGGACGGAAATCGTCGCCGCTGGGCTGCTCGTTGGTTTTGTCGCCGCGCAGATAATTAAGGCGATCAGATCCGAGCGTATCGCTCGGCTGAAGTTCCGCTTGTTGCGCGGCACTGATATTTGTCCACTCAAATGGCACACCTTTGTCGCCGGACGGATCCCAAGTGGCGATCACGCGGCTTGCGGCCGTGCGCGCATCCAGCAAGGTCTGCGCGTCCCACTGCGGCGAGCTGAACAGCACATTGCCGCTGGCATCCACCTTGTACGCCACCAGGTCGCCGGTCCAGTTGCCGGTCTGGAAACTCGCCTGATACACATTGGTGTTGGTGTTCAGGCTGGTGGAGTTCGCGGCCACGGCCGTGGCGGAGCTGGTGCGGGCCGCGATGCTGTTCAGCACCGCCTGCAAAGCCGTCGCGATCTTTTGCGGGGTCTGCGCCGCGAGCATTTCGCCGTGGCCATCCACGGTGGCGTGCCACAGATCGTCAATGCCGGTGGGGCTGCGGTTGGCATACGCCGAGGACACCGGCCAGGTCGGCGGGTTGGCATAGGGATCCGTGGTGCTGGGGATGTTGACATTCCAGATCAGGCCCTGCTGCACCAGCGTGACGCCATAGGTATCCATGTGCAGGTTGGTGTTGCAGTCCAGCGGGGACGGCGGCGTAGCCGGACAGCCGGGATCCGGCGTCACTTCGCCGGTGGGCAACAGATCCGTGCGCAGGTTTTGCGTGTAGTAATATGCCGCCACGTCGCCGAGATTCCCGCTCACGTTATCGGCGTACGGCGAGCCCATGCCGCCATCCACATTGGTGTTGGCAGGGGGGGACGGTGAGGAAGGATAGCCATAGTCCGCATAGCCATCGGTGAAGATGATGGTGAAATTCTTCTGGCAGGCCTGCGTGATGGGTGCGCCGGCACCGGTCTTCATGTACTGCTTACCGATGCCGTTCAGAAGAGTCCAGGTGGGCGTGCCGCCGCTGCCGGAGTCGTGGAAGAAATCCTGGAACAGTGATGCCTTTTGGGTGGCCTGGTTCATGTCATACATGACGTAAGCGCCGTTGACAGGCGTTTCGTCCATGTAGTTCATGCCCACGCGTGTATTGGCGAGGTTTACGAAGGTCTGGCTCAGCGAGGCGCGCAGCGCCAGATGGCGTTTGCGGTAGTAGCTGAACCAGTTCGCGAAATTCTGGATGGCAGCGTTGTACTGGGCGCTGCTGGCGAAATTCGCCGGCTTGATTTCGAAGCCAAACATGGATTCGTTATCCGGACCCAAGCCGCCGGGAATCACGGCCGTCAACAGATAGCCATACCCGGCAGGCAGCAAGGCCAGGGCGGTACTGGGAGTCGTGGCCTGCAGCCAGAATGTCGCCGGGAAATACTGGATGCAGTCGTAGGTATTGTTACTGGTGATGTTTTTTGCCGCACCAAGCGTTGTCCAGCTGCCGCTGCAACCGCTCCGTACAACCGTCCCTATGGGCAGGGTCATGCCTTTCATGAGCATGAAGCCGTGACCCGAGTCCTGCATGGGCTGGGTGAGATCAATGGTGGTGGTCGTGTGGAGGTACGGATCATCCTGCGCCGCGGTGGGGCTCATGTTGGCATAGGAGGTACCATCGGAATTGATCCAGGGCGTATAGGCCACGGCCGGGTCAAAATACGCGTTGTTGTAGCCGTTATCGTTGCCGGGGCTGCGCGCCCAGGCAAACGCCGGAATCGGCGCGATGAAAAAATGGCCGTGTCCGCCATTGGCACTGCCATTGTATCCAGAGTTGCGGATGCTCACGCCTGGGAACGGGAACAAATAGGCATACTTGTACCAGGGATCGCCGCTACCGAAATTACCGGCCTTGTTGAAGTTGAAGGTGTCACTCGGAGGAGGTGTGCAGCTATCGGTTTGGTCGCAACCCACGAAACTCTGAGTGCTGGAGTTCCACCAGAATGCGCCGTCGTTGGTGGGCGCCAGCACCTCGAAATCCATGCTGCCGGAATCGTCAATGCCCAGCATGATGTTGGGCTCCACCGCGGTGCTGACAAACACCGGTGATTGGGACACGCTCACGGACGTGGCAGCGTACGCGTTGGCGCCGGTGAGCGTCGCCAGGGCCAGGGCGGTGAGGGCTTTTCTTGATACCGATTTCATATTCATGGCATTCGCCTCATGGCACTGTTGTGGGCGCGGCGATCGCCGCCACGCATGTTTCGATTTTATCTTGTGGGAGCGGCGATACTCGCCGCGATACTTTGGGTGTGAGAATCGCGACGGGGACCGTCGCTCCCACAAAAGAACGACCGCGCCCGCACAATGGATTGAATTGTTTCTCGTTCATGGCCGATAGACACTCTGCAACACGACTTGGCCGTTGGCGTCGCCGCCCCAGCCGAGCGCGGTGATGCGGTACACCTGGACCTGGGGCACGCCGCTGCCGTATTCCTGCAGTCCCAGGCTCTGGCCCGGTGCCGGCACCGGCGGCATCTGCTCGATCATGAACAGCGGTTGGGCGAACACGGGCGGATTGGTAATGCTGTTGCCGGTGATGGTGTAACTTTGCATGTTCGCCGGGTCGGCGAGGAAGCTGCTGTCCACCGTGCCGGAAGTGGTGAGCCACTGGGGCGTGATGCTGGGGTCGAACAGGAACAAGCCGCCGCTGTCGCCGGCAAAATTAACAAACGTACCTTGCTCGATGCCGGATTCGCCGGCGCGTAGTGCGGCTTCCGCAGCCTGAAAGGCCATGTCATGGTTCTGCGCGTTGCCGGCCATCTTCTGTTCCAGCGTGGTGCGCTGCGACGCGGCCACGCCGATGATGGTCAGAATCAAAAGCAATACCAGCGCCACGATGAGCACGAAGCCTTGCTGGCGATTGGCAAATGAAAGGTTTTGAGGCTGATTCATGGCAGGTTCACCGTAGGGTTCAATTCTTCCCGTGGGAGCGGCGATGACCGCCATGGATGGCGGAAATGCAGCAATGCAGGAGCAAAAATCTGCTCTCGCCGCGAAGATTCGGGTTTCTTGTGGGAGCGACGGTCCTCGTCGCGATGTAACTTGGACAAGAATCGCGGTCGGGACGACCGCTCCCACAAAAAGGATGACCGCTTCCACAAAGGACCGTCGCTCCCACAAACAATGGCCGCTTCGAGACCGGACGGCCGCTTTTCACGGCATGGCAGATTCGTTTTGACTATGGCGTTCATGGCAGCAGGTTGCGCAGACCGATGGTGGCGGTGAATACGCGCCGCAGGCGCGTGTCTTTGGGCGCGTTGATTTTAGTTCCGAGTAGATTAAATTGAGGCGCGTTGGCAGGCAGTGGCGCCGCACCAGTTTCGCTGCGCAACAAAAGTGCCACGCGCACGCTCACCACATTGCCCCAATTGCCGGTGCTGTTCACCACATCCGCGGTGTCGTATTCCGAGGGCATCTGCGCACCAGTGGTGTCCACGCCGTAGAGTATCTGCATGTTCTCCACGTCCGGCACCAGTTCCTGAGAGGTCAGCGGGGGACCGGCGACCGGCAGCGTGGCTTGCATCAGCGCCGGACCTTTGTCGGCGCCCTGGCCGATGTAAAACACCGTGGTCTGCATGGCCAGCATCTGCGAGCCGACGTCGTACTGGGCGTTAGGGAAAAACGCCCCAACGGCGTCGCCCGGAGTCGGCGGCGGGCCTGCGGCGTGACCAATGACACCGCCTCCCGTGCCTGTGACTTGGAACGTGGTGGCCTTAACACAATCGGTGATGACCGCGAGTGAACCCACGGTGATACCAGCGGGGACTGCGTTCACTGTGAAAGCAGCTGCGTTGTTGACAATGACGGTAACGGTCGCTGGCAGGCCCTGGGCACTGTGGATGACCAGCACGTCGGTGCCGGGCATGACTTTGAATGGAGCGGTGGTCAAATAGTTATCCAGTGTTGGCGTCCAAGTGCCGCCTGGAACGGGACTTTCTACATCATCATAAGTATTACCGGGGGCCGTCCCGGCAGTACCATCCGCTTCGAAGCCTTCCACCGCGTTGGTGAAGTCATAACTGATGTCTGGTAATACCGGATTAGCTGACGGAGTAGTGAGAAGGCTGTTGGACAAGTTGAGATTGGTGCAACCCACGTTGCCGGCCATGCGCGTGCTGGTGCGGATGAAATCGAGCGCGAAACGGCCATTTTCCTGCAACTGGGATTCGGCGCCGGTGGCGCTGTTGGTGCGGTTGCTGGCGGCAAAGATCGCGAGCACACCGGCCAGCAAAATCAGGCCGACCACGAGCGCCACCATCAATTCAATGAGCGACAGGCCGGCTTGCGGGTGATTGTGTTTTTGGCGCATGACGGTCATTCCTGTCATTTCATAAGGCCGAGCTGACGACCACGTAGGCGTACGTGGTTACCGCGGGCGCGCTGGTGGCTTTGAGGCCGTTGGCCACGCGGCTGGCATTCCACTGCACGGTCACCGTCACAGTGGTGACGCCGCCGCTGGTGGCCGTGACGATGCCGCCCTGGCCCTGAGGAAGCACGGTGCTCACGTCATATTCCCATTGCGTCAGGTCGAAGGTGGCCAGTGCGGTTCCGGAGCAACTCGCGCCGGATCCATCGCAGGTGGTAGTGGGGCTGGGCGGCGGCGTGAAGGGCATGCTCACGTTGTACGGGAATGAGGAGTCTTGCGCCGTGGTTCGATTGGCGCGCATGCGGTCAATGATATTGTAGGCAAGCGTCGTGGCCTGGGTGCGCATGTAGGCGCTGTCGTTGGTTTTGAGAGACGTGCTGATCATGGCGGCGATGCCGAGCAGGCCCACCGACAGAATGACCAGCGCGATCAGCACTTCCAGCAGGCTGAAACCGGATTGCCGCTGGCGGCGGGCGATGGCATCGGTCATGAGGATGTTGCGCATGGCTTTTCCTACGGACAAGTGAGCGGGTTGTTGTTGGCATCCATGCCGACGGTGGTGACTGCGGATGGCGCGCCGGTGATGCTCAGATTCACCGCGCGGGCAAATTTGGCGCCGCGTACGTCGCAATCCCTGAAGGTCACTGGTGCCGTCAGCGTGCTGAGGCCGTTGGAGTGGAAGCTGATGGAGCCGACGCCGCTACCGCCGGTGTCGGCGGTCATGAGCGTATTCGCGCCACTCAAGGCCGGATAGGTTTGCAGCAACACCGGGCCGCTGGTGCTGGGCGGCGCGGGCGTGTACAACACTACCCAGCCGTTCGTCCAAGTGGCTGCGCCGGCGGTGCATGTGACGGTGGTGCCGGCGCAAATGGTGGTGGTGACGGAACCACCGCGCTTGACGGCTTCGCTGCGAGCCAGGTCAATGGCCGCCACCAGGGTATTGATCTGGGCGGACTGCCGGTCGTTCTTGATCAGCGTGCCGAAATTCGGCACGGCAATGGTCGCCAGGATCGCGGCGACCACCAGCGTGACCAGCAATTCAATGAGTGTGAAGCCCCGGGCTTTTTTCATGGCTACACTATAGGCGCTTCCATTCGTGATGTTATGACCAATGCGACCAGCGCAAGGAAACCCGCGATGAGTGGCGGCCGTGTAGAATAATCCCATGGATCAAGGACTTGGCAAGGCATGAACGACTTCCAGGAATTCTTCCAAGCGCCGCCGGTTCTGGCAAACCAGTATCGTGATGACGGGGTATTGGTGAGCTGGCTCAAGGCGCGGCTGCCGGTGGACGTGCGAAAGGAAATCGAGCCGGGCCTGGAGCAGTTGGGAGGCCGTGCCGCCGGCGATCTGCTGGCCATGGCCGCTGATGCCGAGGCCCATCCGCCACGGCATGTGCCTTACAATGCCTGGGGCCGGCGGGTGGACCGCATCGAAACCACCTGGGGCTGGCAGGCGCTGCATCGGGTGGCGGCGGAAGAGGGCATTGTGGCCACCGCCTACGAGCGCCACCAGGGTCCCTGGTCGCGGTTGCATCAATTCATCCGGCTTTACTTGTATAACCCGTCTTCCGCCATCGCCTCCTGTCCCCTGGCCATGACCGATGGCGCCGCGCGGGTGCTGGAATTGCACGGCGATGCGGAACTGAAGCAGCGTTACCTGCCGCATCTGCTGAGCCGAGATCCGGCCGAATTCTGGACCTCCGGCCAGTGGATGACCGAGCGCGGCGGCGGCTCGGATGTGAGCGGCACCTCCACGGTGGCCTCGCTGGAGAACAGCGGCTACCGGCTTTACGGCAGCAAGTGGTTCACGTCCGCCACCGATTCGCAACTGGCGGTGACGCTGGCGCGCGACGAAGCGCTGGATGCGGAGGGCAGGCTGAGCCTGTTCCTGCTGGAACTGCGCGACACCCAAGGCAATCTCAACAATATCTTCGTGCATCGCCTCAAGGACAAGCTCGGCACCCGCGCGCTGCCCACCGCCGAGCTGACACTGAAAGGCACCCCGGCGGTGCGCATCGGGCGGGCTGGTCACGGCGTCAAGACCATCAGCGCGGTGCTCAACATCACGCGTCTTTACAACGCGGTTTGCGCCGTGAGCTACATGCGCCGTGGCTTGGCGCTGGCGGAGGATTACGCGCGCAAGCGGCGTGTATTCGGCAAACTGTTGATTGAGCAGCCACTGCACCGTGAGACGCTCGCCGATCTCAGTGCGGAATTCACCGGCGCCTTGCATCTGGTGTTTCATCTCGGCGTGTTGCTGGGTCGCGAGGAAACCGGTGTCGCCGGCGAAACCGATCAAGGCTTGCTGCGTTTGCTCACGCCGGTTGCGAAACTCTATACCGCCAAGCAGGCGATCGCCGTGGTGAGTGAAGTACTGGAATGTTTCGGCGGGCAGGGCTACATCGAGGATACGGGCTTGCCGTCGTTGTTGCGTGACTGTCAGGTGCTGTCCATCTGGGAAGGCACCACCAACGTATTGAGTCTGGATGTATTGCGCGCACTGGAGCACGCGGAGGTGCTGGAAGTATTTGCCGGCGACACGGCGCGTCATCTTGAAAATCTGCAGCGTCCCGAACTCGCAGTATTGCGCGTCAGCATCCAGCGCGCCCTGAAGGATATTCTCACCTGGCCCGAGACCGCCGAGAAATCTGGACGCGATGCATTGGAAACCGGTGCCCGCCGTTTTGCGTTCAGTCTGGCGCGCACCTACACCGCAACGCTGCTGGCGGAAGCCGCACAAAACGGTTACGTCAGCAGTGAGGTGCTGCAACGCTGGTGCCGGGCGCCACTGGTGCTGATTTAAAATGTCATTACAGTGAAAATCAAGTAAAGAAACAAAACCAAGTATTCCGCGATAAAAAGAATCCCCTCGCCCCTCTGTGGGAGAGGGTTAGGGTGAGGTGTATTTCTTGGATAACAGATATTTCGTAAAGACACTCCCCTCATCCCTGCCTTCTCTCCCAAGGGGGAGAAGGAGTCCAGGTTTGGTGGGAGCGTTATCCCTATCTATACCGGCACTTTATCCATAAATTCACAAGGATCCGAAACATCCGCGACGCGAATAACAACAGAACATCTGCCACCGGCGGGATCAACCCGCCAGTCCATCCGCCTTATTCACTGCGCCGGGATTATCTCCTGTGGGCATTGGTAGTGGTCCTTCTGATACTGAGTGCACTGGCGCCCCTGAAGATTCCTTCGTATATAAATCTGGTGAACTGGCCCACCATCGGCACTCTGCTGGGTCTGATGATTCTCACCAAGGGCGTGGAGCTGAGCGGCTGGCTGCACCGGATAGGACAGTCCATCATGCCTCACGTTGGCAATGTGCGCATGCTGGCGCTGCTCCTGGTGTCCGGGTCCGGACTGTTGGCCATGCTGCTGACCAACGACATCGCTCTGTTCGTGGTGGTGCCCTTGACGCTGGGCTTGGGCGAGTTTGCGCGATTGCCGCTGCGCCGCCTGGTGATTTTCGAGGCGCTGGCGGTGAACGCCGGCTCCATGCTCACGCCCATCGGCAATCCGCAGAACATATTTCTGTGGCAATTGTCACGGGTGAATTTTGGCGGATTCATGCTGCACATGCTGCCACCATTCATCGTCGCAAACCTGTGCCTGCTGTTGCTCACGCTGGTTGCGTTTCCAGGCAATCGTGTACGCGCGGATAATTCCCGGCAGGCGCTCGCCATTCGCCGGCCCCTGTTGCTGGCATCGGCACTCCTGTATATACCGTTTCTGGTATTGGCGGACCTGCATTATGTCTGGGCCGGTCTGATTCTTGTCGCACTGGTGTTTCTGTTGTGGTTCCGGCAACTCTTGCGGCAGATTGATTGGCCGCTGCTGGTGGTGTTTGTGCTCATGTTCATTGACCTGGGCTTGCTGGCCCAATATCCGGTGCTGGGATATTTGAATCTGACCCATACTGTCACGCTGTACCTCACCGGCGCGATCAGTTCGCAGATCATCAGTAACGTGCCTGCCGCTATCCTGTTGTCGAAGTATTCCACCGATTGGAGCACTATTGCCTGGGCGGTGGATGTGGGAGCGTTCGGCACGGTCATCGCTTCGCTCGCGAATGTTATTGCGCTACGCATCGGCCGGCAGCGGGGGAGTCTGCTGGCGTTTCACGCCTGGTCGGTGCCGTTCTTTATTGTGGTGGGTGCGCTGATTTGGGCATGGCTCCGGTTTCATTGATTATAAAATCCTCCCCCACCCTCCTTTTCCAAAGGAGGGAGCAATACTGCCGATGTCCTTGTGTATTCAAATGAGAGCGTAAAAGGAAGTTGATATCGTCGGCGACCTTCCGTTATCCCGCTTTGAAAAGGGGGGGCGATTTATCCAATCAAAACTGGCATGCGGTTGGTACCTCGGGCAGAATAAGTCCTTATGAAACCCAAACTGACTGTCCATACTGGTGAGATGCTGTCGTTCACCGCGTCCGCGCGCCACACGCTCACGCTGCCGGGAACCTTCGGCATGCATTTTGGAGGCGAACTGTCACACGTGCAGATCGCGTATGAAACATGGGGTAGGCTCACGCCAGCAAAAGACAACGTGCTTTTGCTGTTTACCGGCCTTTCGCCTTCGGCCCACGCCGCGTCCTCGCCAGCGGATCCCGCGCCGGGATGGTGGGAGGAGATGGTGGGTCCGGGTAAACCGGTGGACACACATCGTTTCTTTGTAATCTGCTTCAATTCGCTGGGCAGTTGTTTCGGTTCCACCGGACCTGCGTCTGTGAATCCGGATACCGGCAAACCCTATGCGCTGGCGTTCCCGACACTGACTGTTGAAGATGTCGCTGCTGCCGCGCATGAAGCTCTTGACCTGATGGGCATCCGCCGCGTGCAAGTAGTGATGGGTCCATCTTTGGGCGGTATGAGTGCGCTCGCGTATGCGTTGCTGTATCCCGATGCGGCGGATGTGCTGGTGAGTCTGTCTTCCGCCACCCATTCTGAACCTTTTGCCATTGCGATTCGTTCTTTGCAGCGCGAACTCATTCGCGCCGACGGCGCCTGGAATGACGGCGATTACCCAGCCGGTGACGGACCGCGAGAAGGTATACGCTTGGCGCGCAAGCTCGGCATGATGTCCTATCGCTCGGCGCGCGAATGGAACGAGCGATTCGGCCGTGAGCGTACTGACAATGCCGGCCATGAAGCCTTCGGCGCAGAGTTCGAGGTGGAGTCGTATTTGGAATCACGCGCCCGCGCCTTTGTCGGCGGTTTCGACGCCAATTCCTATTTGTATCTGTCCCACGCCATGGATCTGTTTGACGTAGCCGAGCACGGCGGTACGGTGGCAAAAGCCTTCGAGCGCTTGCGCTTGAAAAAGGCCCAGGTGGTGGGTGTGGAGACGGATATTCTGTTTCCCTTGCATCAGCAGCAGGAATTGGCGGATGCCTTGCAATCTGCCGGGGTTGAAACGCAGTTTATGGCGCTGCTCTCGAAGCAGGGGCATGATTCCTTTCTGGTGGACATGGATCGTTTCCGGCCAACCGTCGGAGATTTTCTCGCTGGTATATAAAAAAAATCCGAGGCAGGAGCGGCCCCCTGGCCGCGATTCTTTGTTTTGTGGGAGTGGCGATACTCGCCACGATGATCTTGAATCGCGGTCGGGACGACCGCTCCCACACTAAAGATCACCACTCCCACAAGATGCTTGCTTTCCCGGCCTCACGCCTCACTTCTTTGGTATTGCGCTCGCCGGAATAAACGCGTGCGGATCCACCGGCGTGCCATTCAGGCTCACGGTCCAATGCAGGTTGGGGCCGGTGGTGCGGCCAGTGGCGCCGATTGTGCCCACCATCTCGCCCGGTTTCACCACCTGCCCGCGCTTCACATCAATCTTGTCCATGTGGCAATACACGCTGTACAGACCCTGACCCAGATTAATAGTCAAGGTATGGCCGCAGAAATAGTAATGACCCACATCCGCCACCACGCCGGTGGCAGGCGCCAGCACCGGTGATCCGGCCGGTGCACCCAGGTCTATGCCCATGTGACGGCCACGTTCCTCGCCATTATAAAAACGCCGCAGGCCGAAACCGCTGGTCTCGGGACCCTTTGCGGGCCAGATGAAACCAAGATCAGGTGCGCGATCCGGAACCCAGCGGTTCAGCACCCGATGCAGATGGGCCTGTTCGTGCTCGATGCGGTCCAATTCACTCGCGGCCGGATTCACCAGTTTCAAATTCTTGATGACGAGCCGCTGTTCGGGATATTCCTTGGGCGCGATACCGAATTTCAGTTGCAGCGGCGGCTCACTGGCAATCCTTACGTCCAGGGCCTTTTTGCCTGGCGCTGTTGAAAGCGGAATGCCGGCCACGGCATACCAATGACGGCCATGATTCACCACCATGATACGGTGTCCGTTGAAATGCACTACTGGCATCGTGTTTGAGGCCGGCAGTTGCATGACCACCACACCCCCAGGCACGGGCTCATTTTTCGGCAGCGCAGCCGAGAGTGCCGCAAATGGGAACAAACCCGCAAGTAAAATCAAAAAGCTGCATTTCATTTGTGAATTTCCTTGGTGACAGCGTTAATGTTCGCGGAAAAATGTCCATCCGCGAGTCGCGCGTGGATTTTCTGGCCGCGGCGTGCGGAGTGCACCGAAGCGATCACCTTTCCATTATCGGCATCCGTGACAATGGCGTAACCCCGGTTGAGTGTGGCCAGCGGACTCACGGTATCCAGTGCGCGCGCAGCGAGGCCCAGACGATTATCCAGGCCCTTGAGATACTGGCGCGCAGCGAAGCTCAATCGTTGTGCTGAAGTCCGGCAACGGTTTCGCAGCAGAGCGAGCGCCTGGGCGGGGTTGTGCTGATGCAGGCGCGCGCGCACACCTTCAACACGCGCGCCGCGCGTCTGTAAATGTGTTCGCAGCGATTGGCGCAGGCGCATATCCAGTTCATCCACACGCTGGGCACGCTCTCGAATCAGACGTGAGGGATGCAGTTGCTCCAGTCGTTCCGCGCACCAGTCGAGCCGTTCTCGCAGACCGGTGAGCACATCCATGAGCGTGCGTTGCAGATGTCGGCGCGTGTCCGCCAGATTGCGCAGCCATTCGCTGCTGTCGGGCGTCACAAGTTCCGCGGCGCCGGTGGGCGTGGGCGCGCGCAGGTCTGCTACAAAATCGGTGATGGTGAAATCAATTTCATGTCCCACGCCGCTGACAATGGGTATGTTGCAGTCATAAATGGCGCGAGCCACAACTTCCTCGTTGAAGGCCCATAAGTCTTCCAGTGAGCCACCGCCGCGGCTGACGATGAGCACGTCGCATTCGGCGCGCGCCGAGGCGGTGCGGATCATGGTAGCGATTTTTTGTGCCGCGCCTTCACCCTGCACCGGCACTGGATAGACGATGACCCGCGCCAGGGCATGCCGGCGGCGTATGACGCTGAGAATATCCCGCAGTGCCGCACCGCTGGGCGAAGTCACCACGCCGATGGTGCACGGCAGTGCGGGCAGCGGGAGTATATGGTCCGCATCTAACAAGCCGGCTTTCGCGAGTTTCTGCTTGAATTCCTCGAAGGCGCGTTGCAGCGCGCCATGGCCGGCTTCTTCCATGTGCTCGATGAGGAGCTGGTAGTCGCCCCGTGCTTCATACAGGCTGACGCGCGCGCGTACCAGCACGTGTAGGCCATCCGCGGGTTTGAAGCGCAGGAGGTTCGCGCGGTTGCGAAACAGGGCACAGCGTACCTGGGCGGCCTGATCCTTGAGGGAAAAATACAGATGACCGGACGCCGGGCGCGACAGGTTGGAGAGTTCACCTTCCACCCAGATGAGCGGGAAACCACCTTCCAGCAGCGCGCGCGCCTCGCGGTTGAGTTGTGACACCGACAGGATTCGCCGTTCGGGTGTTTCCAGCGCGAGACTGTCCTGAGTTGGATGCATGCGCCATGATAGCCGTGGTAGCAGGACTGTGAAAGCCGCAGCTTCACGGAGTCAGAACAGAGCGCAGTTTACCTAGTGGGCAACAAACGGCTATAATCTCGCGCTTTATACCTGCCTGGGAGCCGTGATGCGCATCGTCCAGGAAGCTCTCACCTTCGATGACGTTCTGCTGGTGCCTGCCTACTCGGAGGTGCTGCCGCGAGACGTGGACCTGAAGACCCGGCTGACCCGCGATATTCACCTCAACATTCCACTGATTTCCGCCGCCATGGATTCGGTCACAGAGGCGCGTCTCGCCATCGCCATGGCCCAGGAAGGCGGCATCGGCATTATCCACAAGAACATGACGCCGGAGGAGCAGGCGCGCCAAGTGCGCGCCGTGAAGAAGTTCGAAAGCGGCGTTATCAAGGATCCCATCACCGTCACACCCGACATGACCGTCGGCGACGTGCTCAAGCTTACCCATGCGCACAACATTTCCGGTGTACCGGTGGTGGAGGGCGAGCGCCTGGTCGGCATCGTCACCAGCCGTGATCTGCGTTTCGAAACCCGCTACAACGAAGTGATCGCCAGGATCATGACTGGCAAGGAACGGCTGGTGACGGTGAAGGAAGGCGCCGACAAGGAAGAGATTCTCGCCAAGCTGCACCAGAACCGCATCGAGAAAGTGCTGGTGGTGAATGACAAATACCAGTTGCGCGGCATGATCACCGTCAAAGACATCCAGAAGGCCAAGGATTATCCCATCGCCTGCAAGGATGAACACGGCCGCCTGCGGGTGGGCGCTGCGGTGGGCACAGGCGGCGACACCGAGGCGCGCATTGCAGCGCTGGTGGACGCAGGCGTGGATGTGGTGGTAGTGGATACCTCTCATGGTCACAGCATCGGCGTGCTCAACCGGGTGCGTGACATCAAGAAGCGTTATAAGGATCTGGCCGTCATCGGCGGCAACATAGTCACCGCGGAAGCTGCGAACGCGCTGGTGGACGCAGGCGCCGACGGCGTGAAAGTCGGCATCGGTCCAGGTTCCATCTGCACCACGCGCATCGTCGCCGGCGTGGGCGTGCCGCAAATTACCGCCGTATCCAACGTGGCGGAAGCGCTCGCGAAATCCGGTGTGCCGCTGATTGCGGATGGCGGTATCCGGTATTCCGGCGACATCGCCAAGGCACTGGTTGCTGGCGCGTATGCAGTGATGTTGGGCGGGTTGTTCGCCGGCACCGAGGAAGCGCCCGGCGAAGTGGAGTTGTATCAAGGCCGTTCGTACAAATCCTATCGCGGCATGGGTTCGCAGGGCGCCATGGCCCAGAAGCAGGGTTCCGCAGACCGCTATTTCCAGGACGCCACCGAAGAGATCGAGAAGCTGGTGCCCGAGGGTATCGAGGGCCGCGTGCCCTACAAGGGCTCGATGGTTGCGATTGTGCATCAGCTCATGGGCGGCGTGCGCTCCAGCATGGGCTATACCGGTTGCCGGAACATTGATGAGATGCGCACCAAACCGCAGTTCGTGCGCATCACCGGCGCGGGCATGCGCGAGAGCCATGTGCACGATGTGAGCATCACCAAGGAAGCGCCGAATTATAGAAGGGAATAGGGTAGTGCAGAGTGCTGTGTACCGAGTGCTGTGTAAAGATCCGAGGCACACTTTTTGCGCAGCACGCAAACGCAGCACGCAGCACGCAGCACGCAAACGCAGTTTCTCACCGCGGCGGGAACATGAGTCATTCTGATATCCATTCCGACCGCATCCTGATCCTGGACTTCGTTTCCCAGTGGACC
>JBOIAY010000163.1:0-5943 GCA_050739255.1 Gammaproteobacteria bacterium | reverse complement strand
GCGATCATCCGACGACCACCCTTGGTCGAGCCATCGGCTCTGTCTGGATCGCACTGGGGATTTCGATGTTTTTGCTCTTCGTCCCCCTTGGGTTCACTGGGCGACTCAGCGATGTGCACGTTTTCTTCGCTGTGTTCTCAGCCTTGCTGGGTATGGCCAATGGAGCTTCGGGGCTGCTCCTACAGTGGAAGGCTCAGTGTGCGTGCGCTGTCGTCTGGTGGGCCGCGGCCGTTGCTCTCTGCTTTGGTCAGGAGGTGCAGAGCATCATTGTGTTTCTCGTCGCCATCTTCCTTGGCCAGATTGTCTTCGGCATCTACGGCATGATCGCGGAAGCTCAAGGGCGGAAGCGGCGTCAGGCCTCAATCGGTCCAGCACATGCCTGATTTGCCGGAACTCAACCCAGTCATTCACGGCCTTCTGCGCTTGACACTACTTTCCCTGCTGAGCGGCGTTGACGAAGCGCAATTCATCTGGTTGCGCGCCGAAACAGGCGCCGCCGACGGAAACCTGAGCGTGCAACTCCGCAAACTGGAAGAAGCGGGCTATGTGAGCGTCAAAAAGAAGTTCGTCGGACGCAAACCGCGGTCCTCGTACCGTCTCACTGAAACCGGTCGAGAGGCACTCGTCGAATACGTCCGGACGCTGAGGCAGCTTCTTGGACCGGCCATCTATGCGTAACTTGGCGCCCCGTCCAATCCACGCGGCTCGACACCGGAGTAGGATCATGCGATGCCACACCAGCGTCCTGCACTGCAGGTAGTTGCGGACTGCTTTGGCGTAAATCCGAGCCTACCGAAACGGCTTCCCCATTGCGGGCTGGGTGCCGTCATAGCGCTTGCTCCCGTACCCAAGTGCGGACTTACCATAGCGCTGGTATGCGCATCGGGACATGAAGATGAATGATGCATGCGAGTCCAATCGGGGCTCTCCGCGCGATCTCACGCGGGATATGTCGGTGTGGCTGTTCTGGTGCCTGCCGATAGCGCTGTTGATCGCGGGTGGCATCTGGCACTTTGGTGCGTCATGGCTGTGGGTTGCCGCATTCGCGATGATGGGTATCGGGTGCGCGGCCGAGTATCCATTGGGTCGGTATGCGGGCTCGCATATTGTCAATCGGCGTGACTGAGGTCGCCTTCGTAACAGTGCTGTCCTGCCCGCACTGTGGCCATGCGCGGCGAGATGTCATGCCGCCCAACGCGTGTGTTGCGGGCAATGAACCCGGCTGGCGCTCCGGCCAGCGATGGATTGCACTGGTCAGCCCGCGTTTGACATTGCTGAGCACGCTATTGCCCCAGCTGGCACCGCGAAGACGCTTTGTCGCGTCGCAATCGCGCCGATCTTTGAACGGCAGGTTTCAGGCAACCTGATTGAGATGTCGAATGACAGGTTGTGGCCGGCGCCTGCCGGTCAGGCCCTTGCTACCGAGTTGACGTACTCCGCGGGAAAGCCGAGATCTCCGAGGACCCTTTGCAACTGGACCGCGTACTTCGGATTCCTTTCATCGGCTTGCGGTTCGGTCAGAAGGTTGTAGCACAAAGCGGGGACAGAACCGCCATCTAGGGGGTGAGCCAGGACAGCTTCCGGTCGGTACTGATGGAGGCCTGGAGTACCGTACAAGCGCTCTAGTTCCTCGCGCGTGAGTGAAATCAGCATCCCATATGAACGTGCGTCCGCCGATGGAACCAGCGTGGCACGATCCCCGATGCGCAGAGCAAAGTCATCGACATAGGCTCGGCGTAAATCCACCGGTGCGACGCCACTATTCCGTAGGATGCTGACATCCATAAAGAGGCCATAAAAAAAGCTATCAATACGGCGATCGTTCACGGGTGTTCGCTCGATAGCAAGGCGCGGCAGCGGACCAACTGCGGTATTTTGACCGTCCGGTATGTAGATATCTAGTGGGGCGCGCGAGCGGCCGTTGCTGGCCGATTTTCGCCGCTTGTACACAACCCCCAATAGCTGCCGTTGGGCGAAAGACTACCGTAGTCGATAAGGGTCACTAGCATAAAGCTCCAGGTTACAACTTCATTTTTCTGGACATAACTTTATTTTCTGCCAACAAGCAACAATCTGGGAAACTGGCTCTATTCGACGGTGACAGACTTCGCAAGATTGCGCGGCTTGTCCACATCGGTACCGCGTTGTAGGGCTGTGTGATACGCAAGCAACTGCACAGGGATGGCATGCACGATGGGTGAAAGGATACCCACGTGCCTGGGTGTGCGGATCACATGTACACCCTCGGTTGCGGTGAAGTGGCTGTCCAGATCCGCGAACACGAACAGCTCGCCGCCGCGGGCGCGTACTTCCTGCATATTGGATTTCACCTTTTCCAACAGGGCATCATTGGGCGCGATCACCACCACCGGCATGTCGCGGTCCACCAGCGCCAGCGGGCCGTGCTTGAGTTCACCCGCCGGATAGGCTTCCGCGTGGATATAGGAAATTTCCTTGAGTTTCAACGCGCCTTCCAGTGCGATCGGATAATGGATACCACGCCCTAAAAACAATGCGTGCTGTTTGCCCGCGAAGGCCCGCGACCATTCGAGTATTTGTGGCTCCAGGTTCAGCGCGTGCTGCACGCTGCCGGCCACATGCCGCAGGCTCTCGATGCACGCTGCCAGCTTTTCTGTATCCAGCAAGCCACGTTGTTTAGCCAAGGTGACAGAGAAAATGAACAAGGCTGCCAACTGGGTGGTAAAGGCTTTGGTGGACGCCACGCCGATTTCAGCGCCCGCACGAGTGTAAAACACCAGTTTCGAGGTGCGCGGGATGGCACTCTCCCGCACGTTGCAGATGGACAGGGTCTTGTCCTGGCCCAAGGCCTTCGCATGTTTGAGCGCTTCAAGCGTATCCAGCGTCTCACCGGACTGGGAAATGGTGATGACCAATTGACGGGGATTCGGCACGGATTCACGATAGCGGTATTCGCTGGCGATCTCCACGCTCACCGGCATCCTGACGATGCTTTCGATCCAGTACTTTGCCGTGAGTCCCGCGTAGTAACTGGTGCCCGCTGCGAGGATTTTAATAGAATCGATGTCCCTGAATACGGCTGCAGCTTCCTTTCCAAACAGATTGGGAACAAAACCCTCGGCAATGGTGCTTTCGATGGTATCGGTCAGGGCGCGGGGCTGTTCGTGTATCTCCTTCTGCATAAAATGGCGATAGGGCCCAAGCTCCATGGATGCCAGCGATACGTCGCTTTCATGCACTTTACGCTGCGCCGTCTGGCCGTTCCGGCCCACGATGCTGACGCGCTCGCGACGCACTTCCGCCACGTCGCCGTCTTCCAGATAAATCACGCGGTGCGTGGCGGAAAGCACTGCCGACACATCCGATGCCACGAAGTTTTCGTCCTTGCCCAGACCGATCAGCAGCGGACAGCCCATGCGTGCGCAGACAAGTATTTCGGGAGTTTTGATGGATACTACGCCGATGGCATAGGCACCCACCAGTTCACGTACAGCCTGTTGGGTGGCGAGAAACAAATCGCCGGTCCGGGAAAAATGATAGTGGATCAGATGCGCGATGACTTCCGTGTCGGTCTGGGATTCAAACTCATAATCGAGCTCGCGCAAACGTGCACGCTGCTGTTCGTGGTTCTCAATGATGCCGTTGTGCACCACCGCGATTTCATCACGGGACACGTGTGGATGGGCGTTTGGTTCGGTGACGCCGCCGTGGGTGGCCCAGCGCGTATGACCGATGCCGATCAAACCCTGCAGATGTACCGCATTTGCCCTGTTCTGCATCTCACTGACCCGACCCACCGCGCGCACACGGCGAATGCCGCCGTTGAGCACGGCGATGCCGGCTGAGTCATAACCCCGGTATTCCAGGCGCAGCAAACCTTCCACCAGGATCGGCACCACGTCCCGTTTCGCCACCGCGCCCACGATTCCACACATAAGAAATGACTCCCAAACTTCGTTCCCTCTCCCCCACTGGGGGGAGAGGTTAAGGTGAGGGGGAATAACCCCCTCATCCTGCCTTCTCCCCCTGAAAGAGGGAGAAGAGACAATGTCACGATTGTTTCTTGGGCCGTTGCCAGCCCATCACGGTCTTCTGTTCGGCACGCTCCAGGGTCAGGGTGCCGGCCGGCGCGTCCCGCGCAATCACCGAGCCCGCGCCGATGGTCGCGCCCGCGCCCACTGTCACCGGTGCCACCAGCGAAGCATTGGAACCGATGAAGGCATCGTCACCGATCACGGTGCGGTGCTTGTTCACACCGTCATAGTTGCAGGTGATGGTGCCGGCACCCACGTTCACCCCGTGTCCGATGTCGGCATCGCCGAGGTAGGCCAGATGATTGGCCTTGCTGTTTTTTCCGATGCGGCTCTTTTTCACTTCCACGAAGTTGCCGATGTGCGCCTCGTCGGCCAGCACTGTTTCAGGCCGGAGGCGTGCGAACGGACCGATGCGCACGCGCGCGCCGATGCGGGCGCCGTCCAGAGCGCACTGGGCAAACACTTCGGTGTCATCGCCGATCTCGCAATTCCGGATGCTTACATTCGGTCCGATGTGCACCCGGTTTCCCAGTTTCACCTCGCCCTCGAATACGCAATTGATGTCCAGAACCACATCGCGGCCGCACAGCAAATTACCACGTACATCTAAACGCACCGGGTCTCTCAACGTCACGCCCTGCTGCATGAGCGCATCGGCATTGCGCTGCCGCAATACACTTTCAGCCGCAGCCAGTTGCCGGCGGTCGTTGACGCCGGCCACTTCGCTTTCTTCCTCCGCCATGATGCCGCTCACCAGGATTCCTTCCTTCACGGCCATGGGGATAACATCGGGCAGATAATATTCCTTCTGTACATTATGGTTACGCACCTTCGCGAGCCAACCGCGCAACAAACCTGTTTTGCAGGCCAACAGACCGGTGTTGATCTCGTTGATTCTGCGTTCGCCCGCAGTCGCATCCTTGTCCTCGACGATACGCTGTACCTGATTCTCAGCATCACGCAGGATGCGGCCGTATCCAGCCGACTCGGTAAGGCGCGCCGTAAGTATCGCAAGTTCACCACGGTCTGCGCGGCTTGCAAGTGCCCGCATGGTCCCGGCGCGCACCAGCGGCACGTCGCCGTACAACACCAGCACATCATGTTCGTCGGAGATTTTCGGCAGTGCCGTCATGACTGCATGGCCGGTCCCAAGTTGCTCGGCCTGCAACACCCACTGCACCGGCAGATGCCTGAGTGCGTTGGGCACCCGCTCGCCGCCGTGACCATAGACAACATGAATACCGGCAGGCTTCAATGCTGCAGCAGTCTGCACCACATGTTCAAGCAAGGTCTTGCCGCCCAGAGGCTGCAACACCTTGGGTAGATCGGAGTGCATCCGCTTGCCCTGGCCGGCGGCCAGAATGACGACACTTACAGGCATGCTTGATTGAACCCGGTCCTGGGAATTTTAAGGACTGGAAATGATAGCTGAAAAACAGGACTCACAGGTCCGCAGCGGCTTAATGCCCGCCCATTTTCTTGCGGATATGTTCCAGCGTTCTCAGGCGCGCCAGCGCCTCCACCAGCTCCGCCTGGGCGCGCACCATGTCCACTTCGGCGGACTGGTTGGACAAGGCTTCTTCGGCGCGGCGCTTGGCTTCCAGTGCCGCAGCTTCATCTATGTCGCGCGCACGCAAGGCAGTGTCTGATAAAACCGTGACGCGATGCGGCTGGATTTCGAGTATGCCGCCGGACACATAGAACACCGCTTCCTCGTCGTTGCCGGTCTTGACGCGGACGGTGCCGGGCTTGAGGCGAGTGAGCAGCGGCGCATGCCGCGGTGTGATACCGAGCTCGCCCATTTCGCCCGGCGCGAATACCATCTCCGCAGTACCGGAATAGATCTCCTGCTCGGCACTCACCACGTCAACGTGAAAGGTCATAGCCATGTGTCCGTAGTTCCGGAAGATTACAGAGTCTTGGCTTTCGC
>JBOIAY010000162.1:0-2264 GCA_050739255.1 Gammaproteobacteria bacterium | reverse complement strand
TGCTGGGAATCGTGGATGTTTTTGTGCTGCGTGGTTGGGTGCTGGTTCCCGCCGTCGCCGCCGGCATCATCGGCTTCGTACTGATGCTGTTCCCGCAAATCGGCTGGGCCTGGCAGCTCGGCGGATTCGTGATAATTATTCTCGCGGGCATTGTCATTCGCGGCTTGCGTGGCGCAAAATCCTTTCCCCATCCGTCTGCTGCCGCAGTCGTTGAACAGGAGACTTCCATGCCAGGTTTTCATGATTTCAATGTAAAGACCATAGATGGCCATGACCAGGCCCTCAAGGATTTCACAGGCAAGACGGTGCTGGTGGTGAACGTCGCCAGTGAATGCGGCCTGACACCTCAGTATGCGGGACTGGAAAAGCTCTACCGTGAGTTCAAGGACCGGAACTTCGTGGTGTTGGGCCTGCCCTGCAACCAGTTCGGCCAGCAGGAGCCGGGCACGGAAGCCGAGATTCAGCAGTTTTGCAGTGCGAACTATGACGTGAGCTTCCCGCTCACCAGCAAGATCGAGGTGAATGGCGCCGGCGCGCATCCTTTATACAAGTGGCTCAAAGATGGGGCAGGCGGCGCCGACATCCAGTGGAACTTCGAGAAGTTTCTTGTCGGCAAGGATGGCAAGATCATCAAGCGTTATTCTCCCAAGATCGTACCGGAAGACAAACAACTGCGCGCCGATTTGCTGGCCGCATTGTGAGCCTGCAAATTTACGCGGTGGTACTGCGTCTCGTCCAGACAGTCTGATGGCCATACCCATGCTTCCCGCTCTCTGCGACTTCGACCACGGTATCAGCGCCATTGACACGGATTATGTGCGTCCACGGCTGGATGCCAGTCATCTCATCGTGCGCGGCGGACGCGCCGCATTCGTGGACACCGGCACCACGCATTCCGTGCCGCTCTTGTTACAGGCACTCACCGCGAAAAACCTTGAGCCCGCCGACGTGGAGTACGTGTTTCTGACCCACGTGCATCTGGATCACGCCGGTGGCGCTGGTGAGCTGATGAAACATCTGCCCAACGCGAAAGCGCTGGTGCATCCGCGCGGTGCGCCGCATCTGGTCAATCCCGATAAACTCGTTGCCGGCACCAAGGCCGTGTATGGCGAGGCGGAATTTGCGCGTCTCTACGGCGAGATCCCGCCGATTTCGGCAGAGCGCATCGTAGAGGTTCAGGATAACGCGCGTTTCCGGCTCGATGGCAGTGAATTGCTGTGCATCCACACACCGGGCCATGCGCTACACCACTATTGCGTCGTGGATGTGGACAGTGACAGCGTGTTCACCGGCGACAGCTTTGGTATTTCCTACCGGATCTTCGATACCCGCCAAGGCGCGTTCATCTTTCCCGCCACCACGCCGGTACACTTCGATCCGGATCAGGCCCACGCTTCCCTGGACCGGATCATGTCGTACGAGCCAAACGCGGTATTCCTTACCCATTACAGCCGGGTCGCCGATCTACCACGGCTCGCCGCAGACATGCATAGCTGTCTTGATGCCTATGTGCAGATCGCCCGCTCTTGCGCAAACGCAGACGAGCAACGCATCGCTTGCATGAAGACTTTCATGCATGCCTACCTGGTGCAGCGCGTGCGCGAACACGGTTGCACGCTGGATCAGGCCACGGTGGATTCGTGGCTGGCAATGGATGTTGATCTGAATGCCAAGGGTTTGGCGGTGTGGCTGGACCGGACGAAAGGATAATTTCCTTGTCCCCACTCCCCCCAATCAAATTGGGGGAGAGGTAAGGGTGAGGGGGTGTTATGCGGTTTTCGGCCGCGGTCAGAGATAGATAGCGGGGTTTCGCCCCCACACGACGAGCCCATTTTCTTTGGGCGCGCAAAGAAAATGGGCGAAAAGAAACACGCCCCCCCGGGATGCCGCCGCTTCGCGGTTCTCTGCGCACTTCCCTCGCTCGGGGCTTCGCAGACGGCACATCCCTGTGCCGCTGCGAAGGCTCGCCATCCTAACTTCGCCCGCTTCGCGGCCTTATCCTCACTCAGTCCAGTGCTCGGCGGCATCCAGGGGGTTAATTATTAACCAATTTTCTACACGCGTTCGCATTGTGTATATCGAAATGTACCTTACCATGGCAGTTGGATAGGTTGGGTTTCTTAACCTATGGCAACCTTATAGACTAGGGTTTGTGCAGTCTAACTGCAGCTGGAATTTACTATGCAACACATGAAAGTTACTGAACGTATTAAGGCAAAGGCATTTGAGTTGTTGGAGCAATATCCAGCAGGCTTACGTTATTC
>JBOIAY010000161.1:0-10673 GCA_050739255.1 Gammaproteobacteria bacterium | reverse complement strand
GGCCTTTAGCTCGGTCTTGAGATAGTAATCAAGTATGGGGCCGTCGTGTGCATTCGGCGTGGTGAAGGACGGCTCGGCGCCTTCGCCGCGTGACCAGCGCACGAACTTGGTACCGGCCGATGGCGTGAACAGATGGAATGCCTGTTTGGCCACCTCGTCATTCATTTCCTCGATCGGCGTGAGATTGTCCAGCACGAACAGGCCGTGGCCGTGGGTGGCCACCGCCAGCGAGTGATGGACGAACTTGAGATCGAAGACCGCGGCGGTTGGGAAGTTGGCCTTCAACTGTTGCCAATGCCCACCGTCATCACGGGAGTACCACAGCCCGGTCATGTTGCCGAGCATGAGAAAGCCGCGCATGTTGGGATCCTCACGCACCACCAGCACCGGTTGGTTTGGCAGACCTTTGCTGATGTTGTGCCAGGACTTGCCGTAGTTATCCGTCTTGTACACATAGGGTTTGTGGTCATCCATCTCATGATTATCGAAAACCACATAGGCCGTGCCGGCATCGAATGGTGACACACCGACCTGATAGACGCGACCCCACTTGGGTGCGTCCGAGGGCGTTACGTTGCTCCAGTGCTGCCCATCATCGCGGCTGACTTGCACCAGGCCGTCGTCGGTGCCGATCCAGATGGTTTTGGGATCGGTAGGCGTCAGCGTGATGGACAGGAGGGTGTCGTAGGTTTCCGCGCCGGACAGGTCGTAATTCACCAGGCCGCCTGAATTGAGCTGCTTGCTCTTGTCATTGCGGGTGAGGTCCGGACTGATCACTGTCCAATGCGTGCCGCCGTCGGTGGATTTAAACAGCACGTTGCCGCCCATGTACACGGTGTTGGCATCCGTGGGTGAAACCGCGATGGGTGAAGTCCAGTTGAAGCGGTATTTCTGGGCCTTGGTTTCCAGGTCATTGATAGCTCCCGGCCCATGCAGATACGGCATGATGTTGGGTGACAGATGCGTGCGCAGGTCGAAGCGCGTGATGGCGCCGTCTTCCGCGTTGGCGTAAATAATGTTTGGATCGCTGGGCGCCGGCACCACGTATTCTCCGTCGCCGCCCACAACGTTGTACCAGTCATTGCCGCTCACCACGTTGTCGGCAAGCGAACTCGACGGACCGCACCAGCCGCTGTTGTCCTGCAGGCCGCCGCACAGGTCATAGGGAGTTTTGCTGTCGGCTGCCAGCATGTAAAACTGCTCGATGGGCAGGCCGTCCAGGAAGCGCCAACTCTTGCCACCGTCCTGACTCAGGTAGGCACCGCCGTCGTTGCCCTGGATGATGCGATCAGGATTGGTGGGATCCTGCCAGAAAGCATGATGGTCCACGTGTACGCCAAGATCAATTGGATGGGCGGTATGGCCGCCGTCATTGGATTCCATCAGGAAGAACGAAGCGAAATAGAGCTTGTTCTCGTCATTCGGCGACACGTACACATGCGAGAAATAAAACGGACGCACGTCAAGGTTGTAATCTTCACTCACCTGTTGCCAGTGATCGCCCATGTCGCTGGAATCAAACAGCAAGCCATTGCCGCGTTTGGTTTCGATAAGTGCATATACCCGTTCAGGATTGCTCGGCGCCACGGCAATGGAGATGCGGCCGATAGGCGGCTTGGGCAGATCGGTGGTGAGCCGCGCCCAAGTATCGCCGCCGTCGGTGGAACGCCAGATACCGCTGTCGGGGCCGCCGTCATCCAGCGTCCAGGGATAGCGCTGCGCTTGCCACATGGCGGCGAACAGTACCTGCGGATTGCTGCCGTCCATGGTCAGATCAATGGCGCCGGTATGGTCGTTCACGAACAGCACTTTCTTCCAGGTTTTGCCACCGTCACTGGTTTTGAATATGCCGCGCTCTGCGTTCGGACCCCAGGCATGACCCAGCACTGCTACCCATACGGTATTGGCATCCTGCGGGTCCACGACGACCTTGGCGATCTGGCCTGCGTCCTTGAAGCCCATGAGTTTCCAGGTTTTGCCGGCGTCGGGGGACAGATACAGACCGCCGCCGTCAAGTACGTCATTGCGGATGTTCACTTCGCCGGTGCCGACCCACACAAGATTCGGATTGGAAGCTGCGAGGGCGATGGCCCCAATGGAGGAAGTATCCGCTTTGGTGAAAATGGCCTTCCAGTGCAGCCCGCCGTCCACTGTTTTCCAGACGCCGCCGCCAGCCGCGCCCACGTAATAGATCTTGGGATTGCCGGGGATGCCCACAGTGGCAGTCACGCGGCCACCGGCGATGGCCGGTCCCAGATTGCGGAATTTGAGGTTGTAAAAAACGTCCGGCATCGCGGCTTTGGCCTCGGGCGCCTTGGCGAAGGCGGGTGTCGAAGCCAAGGCGAACAAGGCCAGAAGCAGGGTGAAAGCGGGAAGCAGACGGGCTGTTTTCATTATGGCTCTCCAGGTAAAGATGTGGATGGCAAACAATCCCAACCCACGCCAGCTGTTGCCTATGGCACGGGCATCTATCCTTGGGGAAAGCAAATCCTGAATCTGTGATTTCAGTAAATTAAGGTCTCAAAATATCACGAAAGTTCCAGTGCCGGCTAGAAATACACCCGCAGCCGCAGGCTGGTGGTGTTATTGGCTTCATTGTTATGCGTGTAACTGATCCCGGCGGCCAGCCACGGCATGGCATTGAACAACAGACCGACCGTGACATCGCTCGAGGGCTGGTCCAGCCAGTTGCGACCGAGGCTGCCGTCAAATTCCAGTCGGCTGGTGAACAGATGACGCAGACCCAGCGCCAGCCGGTAGCCGCTGTCCGTGTTGCCAATTCCCTGGTAACTGGAATGGTTGTTGATGTACAAGATATCGGTCACGAAATCGGTATTGTCGTCATAATTGCTCTCACCGCGAATACCGGCGAAATAATTGTCATAGGTGATACTGGAAACCGGCGCCGAGGCATCCAGTCTGGCGTAGCCGCCTACCACTTGAAGCGCGTTGTACACCGTGTAGGAGAAATCCAGGTTCGGCCCATGTTCGCTGCCGCCAGTCTGGGGCGACAAATGCTGGTAACCCAGTTCCACATAATCGTAATTGAAAGGATCGGATGCCAGCGCTACAGCGGGGCAAAGCAACAAACAACTCAGCAAGTAGGCCGGAAATTTCACAGATGACTCCTTGATTTTGAATTATTTAATGAACCATTTGGTCGAGATCGAAAATTGGCAGCAATATACCCAGCACGATAAGCAATACGATGAGTCCCATCACCAGAATCAGCCCTGGTTCCATGATGCCCAGCAGCGTGCCGGTGAGGGTTTCCAATTCCCGCTCCTGACTGATGGCGGCACGTTCCAGCATGTTATCCAGTTTGCCGCTGGCTTCACCGCTGGCGATCAGATGCACCGCCATGGGCGGGAACAGGCCGCTCTTGGACAGTGACTGGCTGATGGACGCGCCTTCACGCACCCGCAGCGCGGCTTCGTCCACCGCCTCGCGCATCGGCACGTTCACGACCACTTCGCCGGAGATGCGCAACGCCTCCAGCACCGGCACGCCGCTGCCGGCCAGGATGCTCAGCGTGCGGGTGAATTGCGCGGTATTGATGCCGCGGACCAGACGGCCTACAAGCGGCAGACGCAGTTTGTAGTGATCCCAGCGGCGGCGCACATCAGTCTTCTTGAGCGCGCGCCGCCACAGGAAGAACAGGATTATCAGCACGATGATGAGCACGATGCCATACGCATGCAGAAAGTGGCTGATGGCGATCAACGCCAGTGTCAGGAACGGCAGGCTTTGACCGGTATGGGAATATACCTCGGTGACGCGCGGTACCACGTAGGCCATGAGTCCCGCCACCACCACGATCGCCATGCACGTCAGCAGGATCGGATAGATCATGGCCAGTGACATTTTCTGACGCAGTTGCTGGCGGTTCTCGGCATAATCCGCCAGGCGCTCCAGCACGCCGTCCAGATGGCCGGTGTGTTCACCAGCCGCCACGGTAGCACGGAAAATCTCGGGAAAAACATGCGGGAATTGCGCGAAGCCATAGGCAAGGGTGTGGCCTTCCATAACGCGGGCGCGCACGGCCAGCAGCATGGTTTTGAAGCGTGGTTTCTCGCTCTGTTGTGAGGCCACCAGCAGGGCTTCTTCCACAGGCATGGCGGAGCGCACCAGTGTCGCCAGTTGCCGGGTGATGAGAGCGAGATCGGCGGAACTGATGCCGCGGCGCAGGTTGAATTGACGTGTGCTGCGGGTTTCCTGTTCCGCGGCTTCATTGATTGCAAGCGGCGTCAGACCCTGATCACGCAATTGCTGGCGTACCTGCCGTGGTGTGTCGCCTTCCGCGACGCCCCTGCGTTCGTGGCCGCGATTATCCAGTGCGGTGTATTCGAAGGCGCCCATTTCAATAAAAGAAGGTACTGCGTGCTGCGTACTGTGTACTGTGTAAAAGAAACGGGATTTTACGGAGCACGCAGAACTTAACACTCAGCACGTTGCCTTTTTTTGGAACACAGCACTTAGTACGCAGCACTTTCTTACTCAGCCCGCGTTACGCGCAGTACTTCTTCGACGCTGGTTTCCCCGGCCAGTACACGTCGCCGGCCGTCCTGACGGATGCTGGGTGTTTTGGTGCGCGCATAGTGTTCCAGATCCTGTTCGCCGTTGCCGTCGTGGATCATGCTGCGCATGTGTTCGTCCACGACGACCATTTCATAGATGCCGGTGCGGCCGCGATAACCGGTGCGGTTGCAGTTTTCGCAGCCGGTGGGGCGATACAGTTTCAGCGGTTTATCCCGCGGCAGAGCCAGCGCCTTGCATTCGCGTTCACCCGCCGTGTACGGCTTTTTGCACTCCGGGCACAGGATACGCACTAATCGCTGCGCCAACATGCCCAGCAGGCTGGACGACAAAAGGAACGGCTCCACACCCATGTCACGCAGGCGCGGCATTGCGCCCACCGCGGTGTTCGTGTGCAGGGTTGAGAGCACCAGATGGCCGGTGAGCGAGGCCTGCACCGCAGTCTCAGCCGTTTCCAGATCGCGGATTTCACCCACCATCACCACGTCCGGGTCCTGACGCAGAATCGCGCGCAGGCCTCGGGCGAAGGTCATCTCTATACGTGTGTTCACTTGTGTCTGGCCGATGCCGTCAATGTAATATTCGATGGGATCTTCCACCGTCATGATATTTCGGCTGCGATCATTCAGTCTCGTGAGCGCCGCGTACAAAGTTGTGGTCTTGCCGGAACCGGTGGGGCCGGTCACCAGAATGATGCCGTGGGGGGTGCGGATCAGGTCATTGATAAGATCGCGGGTATCCGTCTGCATGCCCAGGTGTTCCAGCTCCAGCCGGCCCGTTTGCTTGTCCAGCAGACGCAGTACCACGCGCTCGCCGTGGCCAGACGGAATGATGCTGACACGCACATCCACGGCACGTCCTGCGATGCGCAGTGAAATCCGGCCGTCCTGCGGTAGGCGCTTCTCGGCGATGTCCAGTTTTGCCATGACCTTGACACGCGAGACTACCAGCGGCGCTACCGCACGGCGCGATTCCAGCACCACACGCAGCACACCATCCACACGCAGACGCACTACCAGGCGGTTCTCGAAAGGTTCGATATGGATGTCAGAGGCATTTTCTTTCACGGCTTCTGTCAACAGTGCATTGATAAGCCGGATGATGGGCGCATCGTCTTCGCTTTCCAGCAGATCTTCCGGTTCCGGCAGCGCCTGCGCAACGCTAAACAAGTCCACGTCTTCATCCAGACCTTCCATCATCTGCATGGCGCTGTTGGACTGCTCCTCGTAGGCCTGTTGCAGCAGGGCGTCGAATTCCTCGTGGCTCACGGCCCGCAGAATCAATGGCATGCCCAGGACACGGCGCGTTTCCAGCAGTGCCTCGGGCGTGACATCGGCACGGTGCACCAGATGTGCATTGCCGTTCTCGATGGTTTCCACCAGCACGCCATGGCGCTTGGCGAACGGGAAGGGGATGCCGCGCACCGCCAACTGCGCCTCGGGAACGGGTGCGGCGGCGGGCGTGTCGGGATTTACGGTCAGGTCCATGATGGCTCGGATTTTACGCACCGGAGGGTGGTGCCGCCGGCGCCTTCCTGGTGCTTGCGGTGGGCGCCGGACTGACATGAGTGGTAGCCGCGGGGGCGGCGGTGTTTTCAGGCGCGACTGCCGGCGGCACTGAAGTCGCGGCCGGTGCCGGCTGACCGAGTTTTTGCAGGTTCTTCAGAACCGGGCGCTTTTCGCCCGGCATGAGTTGCACCGGACTCTGGTTCTGCAGCTGGATATTGCGCAGCGCGTTGTAGGTCTGGCCGGTGTACTGATCCGCGGTCTCCGGGTTCCGCAGGATGGTGGGCTGGATAAACAGCATCAGGTTGCTCTTGGTATTGGTGGTGCTGCGGTACTTGAACAGGTTGCCCAGCAACGGAATGCTGCCCAGCACCGGAACGTGTTGCTCGGACTCGATCAAGTCGTCCTCAATGAGCCCGCCCAACACAACGATCTCGCGGTTCTGCGCCATGACGCTGGTCTTGATCTCGCGCGTGTTGGTAACCGGCTGCCCGCCGATACTGGTGCCGGTGAGATTGGAAATCGTCTGGTCAATCTTCAGCAGGACGGAATTGCCTTCGTTGATCTGTGGCGTGATTTTCAATTCCAGGCCCACGTCCTGGCGCTGCACGGTCTGAAAGGGATTGATCACGGGCGTGCCGGTGGTCCCAGTCCCGGTGGTGTTGGTGTACTGGCCGGTAACGAACGGCACCTGCTGAGCCACCTTGATGTCCGCCTCCTGGTTGTCCAAGGTCACGATACTGGGCGTGGACAGGATGTTGGTGTCCGAATTTCCGGCCAGGGCGTTAATCAAGGCCGCAAAACTGAATCCACCGCTGACGATCTTTCCTACGCCGAGAGTCAGGCCCTGGGGGATTGTGATGCCAGTGGAAGCGGTGCCTGTGGTGATACCGTTCGTGGCGCCGAGTACCTGTTGGGCGAGACCACCGATGCTGGGGCCAGTGTTGCTGAAATCGGTAAGGCCGGCACCAGTATTGGCGGACAAGGTGGCCCAAGTGATGCCCAATTGCGCGGATTGATCCGAAGTGAGTTCCGCTTCAATGGTCTGCAACAAAACTTGGGCGCGACGGATATCGAGCTTGGCGATCACATCCTGTACCGCGCGCATGATCTTGGGCGGCGCGGTGATGACCAGCGAATTGGTGCGCGCGTCGGGAATCAAGGAAACATCTGGCTGACTGGCGCCGCCGCCCGCGCTGGCATGACTCGTGGAGGATTGTTTTTGCACATCCTGCACGTAGCTTTTGAGTTCGTCCGCGATATCCTTGGCCTTGGCATAGCGCAGGTATATCACCTGGGTGTTGCCCGTGGTGGTGGGTGTGTCGAGACGGGCGATGAGCGCGCGGATGCGCAGACGATCATTCTTGTCGCCGCCCAGCAGGATGCTGTTGGTGCGGGTATCCGCTACCAGCTTCAATGGCGGGCCGGCTTCGGTACCCTGCCTGTTTTGCAGCAGGGAATTGAGCACCTGCACCACGTCACTGGCCGAGGCATTTTGCAAGGGGATAACTTCGACTTCGCTGGAGGTGGGTTGATCCAGGCGCTGGATAATTTCCAGCAGCCGCGCCACGTTGCTGGCCCGATCCGAGACGATCAGCATGTTGGAAGGGGGGTAGGCGGCAAGCTGGGCTTCGGTGGACATGAGCGGCCGCAGTACCGGCACCAGTTGGGCGGCCGATACATTGTTGATCTGCACCACTTCGGTGACCATGGCATCACCGGGCGTGCCGCGTCCAAACGTGGTGCCCGGCATCTGGCGTGCCTCCAGCGCCGGCACGATCTTGATCATGGCGCCGGCGGGCACCGCGGCCAAACCATGCACCTGCAATACGGATAGAAAGGTGGCATAGACCGCATCCGCGCTGATGGGCTTGCTGGAAATCACCGTGACGCGGCCCTGCACGCGCGGGTCGATGATAAAATCCTTGTGCGTGATCTGGCCGATGGTAGCCGCGACTTCGCGAATATCCGCGTCCTTGAAGTTGAGCGTAATGCCGCCCGTGTCCGCGTATGCCGCGCTTATAACGGACAAGAACGCAAGGCATAGCAAAGCCAGGCGCAATGCGGCTGAAAAACTTATGCGTGTGCGATGAAACGGATAGGACACGATTCGTATTTCCCTGGTCAGTTGTCCGGGTTTTGTATCTGCAGCACTTTGGTCTGCTGCTGCCCATTGCGCATGAATGTGATGGATATTTGATCCGAAGTTTTCAGCTTGCTCAGTATCTGCATGCTTTGAGCCGGATTGTCCAACGGCATGCCGTTCACCGCGGTGACCACATCGCCCGGCTGGAGTCCCAGCTTCGCAAACGCATTCGAGTTACCCACCGGGAACACCCGATAGCCGTTGAGCCTGCCGTTCTCCATCACCGGCATTGCGCGCATCATGTCCAGCAGGCGCTCGGGGTGACTGACCAACTCATTGCGCAACTGGTTCAAATTCTGATCGGCCGACAGGCTGCGACCAAATACCACGCTTGGATTGGCATTGGGCAGCATAGCATTGTAGCCGGCGCCGGAAGCAGGGCTGGATTTTGGCAGCCGCAAGGACTCCAGGCGGCCATTGAGGCTGAGCAGCACATGGTCCGGATAAATGGATTGGATTTGCGCGCCACCGAGCAGTTTTGCTCCTGTGGCATACACTTGTCCGACGCCGTTGGATGCGATGATGGCGAAAGATTGCTTGTCCTTGGCGGTTGCCGCCACGATGCCCCGCAATACCAGGTTCAAGGTGGTCTCTGGTGCGTTCACGGGGCCACCGTTATTGGCAGTACCGAAGAGGTGCATGTCCGACAGCTTGTGCGCATCGAAGGCGGGGGCCGCGGCAGATTGCGCACTATATATAGGTGCGGCCGGATGGGGGCGCGGGACCAACGCCCAGGTGAGTTCCGCAAGCGTCCAGGCGAGCAACAAGCCCAGCACCACGCTTGCCCAGAAAGGCAGACGCCGCTCCACCATCGGCAGGAAACGATGCAAGAGCGTGTCCGCATCCGTCATTCGCAGGTCGTTTAATCGCATGCTGCCTTCGAGTTTGTGAGAACTGCTTATCACCTAGGCCGTTGGCAAGTCCAGGCGGGTGTCATTTGCCTGTCCGCATGATACTGACAGGGCTGGCATAGTCTCAAGGGCCGGCGCCAAAGCCCACCTGGAAGTCAATTGCATCAGGGCATAAACGCCCTGCCAGGGACACTGCGCACACAGGGGCGCACATGGCGGCAGGAATTCGGTCTAAAATCTCCCCATGAGCGAGGAACACCACAACGAGGAATACCAGCGTGGCCTGGTGGTGGAGGAGGCCAAGCCACGGCTCAAGAAACCGCCGCTGTATAAAGTGGTGCTGCTCAATGATGACTATACCCCCATGGAGTTCGTGGTCGAGATCCTGCAGACCTTCTTCCGCATGGACCGCACCCGGGCCACCCAGATCATGCTGCACGTGCATACCCGCGGCAAAGGTGTGTGCGGCGTGTTCACCTATGAAATCGCCGAGACCAAGGCCGCCCAGGTAAACGATTATTCCCGCAAGCATCAGCACCCACTGTTGTGTACCCTGGAGGAAGCATGAGCATGCTCAGCAAGGAACTGGAGTTTTGCCTGAATACCGCTTTCAAGGAAGCGCGTGTCAAGCACCATGAATTCATGACCGTGGAGCATTTGCTGCTGGCATTGTTGGATACACCGCGGGTCATCGAAGTGCTGCGCGCCTGCGGCGCCGATCCTGAAGCCATGCGCCATGAACTCGTGCATTACATTGACACGAATACGCCGCAATTGAACCAGCCGGACCCGGATGTACAACCCACGCTGGGTTTCCAGCGGGTGCTGCAACGCGCGGTATTCCATGTGCAATCCTCCGGCCACAAGGAGGTAACAGCCACTAATGTGCTGGTGGCGATTTTCGGTGAGAAGGAATCCCACGCGGTGTATCTGCTGATCCATCAGGGTATTAACCGTCTCGATATCGTGAATTACATTTCCCACGGCATATCGAAAATTCATGAGGACGAAACGCCGGGTGGCGGCGTGGAACAGGGTGACGACGACACGGACTCCGCGGCCAAGAGTGGAAGGAGTGCGCTTGAAATGTACACTACCAATCTTAATCAGCGTGCCAAGGAGGGACGGATTGATCCTTTGATTGGCCGCGAGCACGAGATCGAACGTACTGTGCAGGTGCTGTGCCGCCGCCGCAAGAACAATCCGCTGTTCGTGGGCGAGGCCGGCGTAGGCAAAACCGCGCTGGCGGAAGGCTTGGCGCTGCTGATCGTGGAAGACCACGTGCCGGAAATCCTTCGGGATAGCACCATCTACTCACTCGATATGGGCGCGCTGATCGCGGGCACCAAGTACCGCGGTGATTTTGAAAAACGCCTGAAAGGCGTCATCACGGAGCTCAAGAAGGATTCCGGCAATATCCTGTTTATAGATGAAATCCACACGGTCATCGGCGCCGGCGCCGCGTCCGGCGGCGTCATGGATGCGTCCAATCTCATCAAACCGGCATTGCAGAACGGCGAGATCAAGTGCATCGGCTCCACCACGTATCAGGAATACCGTGGCGTGTTCGAGAAGGACCGGGCGCTGGCGCGGCGCTTCCAGAAAATAGACGTGCCAGAGCCCACGGTGGAGGAG
>JBOIAY010000160.1:0-7127 GCA_050739255.1 Gammaproteobacteria bacterium | reverse complement strand
ACTGCGATCTCAAACTGCTGAATGCAAGTCTGGGTGGTAATGATCTGTTGCGCGTTGCTGCGATTATGCACGCTCAGAACGAACTGTATGCTCTCGCCCGACGGGAAATCCGTGGCGGGATTGCCGTTTGCGTCCTCAACGGTCAGGGTGGTAACGAACGTCGGCGAACCGCCGGTCTGACTGTTGTCTTGCTGGCACGGCTGTTGCCGAGCAACAGCAAGACACATAAGACCATAAATAAACTGCGCGATAGGTAACGTATAGGTCACCTCCTATATTTCTGCGCACCCGTTCAGGTTTTAAATTTCAATAAAGTACTCTTTCTGCGGGTAATCCGACAAGCTCACTGGATGGTGAACGGCATCAGCGTGGAGATATAGACGCTGGGCACCAACTGATCGGATGTGGGCACGCCCGTGGGCATGCAATTGCTGGCGGTGGATGACGACGAACTGGAGGAACTGCTGCTGTTCGTGCAGGTAATTCCGCCGATTACCTCGTAATTGCCGTTCGGCACCGCCTGACCGCTGTCGTCAGTCTGACCCCAGGTGACGGTATAGGTCTGGGTCTGGCCCGCTGCGATAGTAAGCGTAGTCGTGTTCTGGCTGAAGGTTTGCGCCAGCGACCAAGTCCACACCTCGGTGGCGCTGCCGCTGTTCAGCACCACGAAATTGTACTGTTGCGCGGTGTTGAACGAAATCGTCTGGCTGGAAGTGCTGCGATTACGCACACTCAACACGAATTGAATCTGCTGGCCAGGCGAAAATGTGCTGGCGGAAGTCCCGTTCACGTTCTCGACCGCGAGCGTAGTGACAAACAGCGGGCCGTCCGGCCCGGTGCCATTGTTGGTGGTCTGGCATTGGGTGGCACCGAGCAGCATGGCGGCGCAGACGGCAATGCCTGCAGTACGCATGAGTAGCCTTGTCATGGTTGGACTCCGGTATCTCGCGGATTCTGTCACTTGAAAAGTATAACCCTGTGCGGGTCCCGCCGCGTCGCTCCGGCCATTCCGGTAAGATGATTTCCCCGGGTATACGCTTGCGCGCGCCATGGAACACACGACCCTGCGCTCCATCCTGATCTTGCTGGCTGTGGCCGTGCTGGCAGTGGTGCTCGTGCGGCGCATGAAACTGCCCGCCGTCATTGCCTATCTATTGACCGGCTTCCTAGTCGGCCCCCATGTTCTCGGCTGGATTCCCGACACGGCCGATACCCACGACTTGGCCGAATTCGGCGTGGTGTTCCTGCTGTTCACCCTGGGCCTGGAATTTTCGCTGCCCAAACTCCTGGTCATGCGCAAAGCGGTGTTCGTGCTGGGCGGCGCGCAGGTATTACTCACTACCCTCGGTGCCGGAATCGTCGCCTGGCTCCTCGGCGCCAAGGTCCCCGTGGCCATCGTGCTCGGCGGCGTCTTCGCCATGTCCTCCACCGCCATCGTGGTAAAGCAACTGGCGGAACAGAACGAACTCAACTTGCAGCACGGCCGCCTGGCCATCGCCGTGCTGCTGTTCCAGGATCTGGCCGTTATCCCTTTGCTGATACTGATTCCCGCGCTGGCCGAAGGCAGCGGCACCGCCATCGCAGGCGACCTGCTGGTGGCATTCGTGAAAGGCGCCCTCGCGGTGATCGTGATCCTGGCCTTCGGCCGCTGGCTGCTACGGCCCATATTTCACCAGATCGCCAGCGCGCGCTCGGCGGAACTGTTTACGCTGGCGGTCTTGCTAGTGACGCTGGCCGCGTCCTGGAGCACCGCCGCGCTCGGACTGTCCCTCGCGCTCGGCGCATTCCTGGCGGGCATGATGCTGGCGGAAACCGAATACCGTCACGAGGTGGAAGCCGACATCCGTCCATTCCGCGACATTCTGCTGGGATTGTTCTTCGTCACCGTGGGCATGCTCATCAATCCGCACACCCTCGAGCGGCACTGGTGGCTGCTGCTCATCGCCGTAGCGATCATCCTGCTGTTCAAGACCCTATTGATCGCACTTCTGAGCCGCGGTCTGGGCACGGAACGCGGTGCGGCATTGCGCACCGGCATCGTCCTGGCGCAATGCGGGGAGTTCGGGTTTGCGCTCTTGGCGCTGGGTTTGACGCAAGGTGTAATCCGCGCACCGGTGGCCGAATCCGGTCTGGCCGTCATCGTGCTGAGCATGATTGCGGGTCCATTGCTGATCCGCGTCAATCGCGGCATCGCCGAGCGTGTATTTCCGGGCAACGATGCCGGCGACCGCGATCGCCTGCAGCACGACATCGGTCCACACCGGTTGCATGCCGGAAATCATGTGCTCATCGTGGGCTACGGACGTGTGGGTCAGAACGTGGCGCGCTTTCTGGAATCGGAGAGTTTTGAATTTGTCGCGCTGGACCTGGATCCGGTGCGCGTGAAACGCGCCCGCGAAGCCGGCGACCCGGTGTATTACGGCGACGCCACAAATTCGGGTGTGCTGCAAGCCGCGGGGGTGGAACGGGCGCGGGCTGTGGTCATCTGCTATTTCCAGGTGCCCACGGCCTTGAAGATTCTGGAGCACGTTAAAAAAATCCGCTCCGACATGCCGGTGCTGGTACGCACCCGCGACGACGTGGATCTGGACAAGCTCATGCAGGCGGGCGCCACGGAAGTGATTCCCGAAACCATGGAATCGAGTCTCATGGTGGCTTCACACCTGCTGCATCTTCTGGGCATGCCCATGAGCAAGATTCTGCGCAAAATGCAGGAAGTGCGTTCCAACCGCTACAGCCTGTTGCGCAGCGTGTTCCGCGGCCAGGATGCACTGCCCATGGATGCGTCGCATGCCTTCCGCGAACAGCTCTACACCGTGACACTCAACGCCGGCGCCAAGGCCATCGATCGCAGCATCGGTGAATTCAATCTCAAGGATAAAGGCGTGGTAGTTACTGCCCTGCGCCGCGAAGGCGTGGTAGGCCGCCAACCATCCAAAGACACCATATTGAAGGAAGGCGACGTGCTGGTACTCTGGGGCACGCCGGAAGATTTGGAAATCAGCGAAGAAAAACTACTGAGAGGGACCTAAATGTCAGGAGCACAAAAGCTGGTAACGGTGGCAAGCTATGTGAATGCCTGGGAAGCCCGCATCGCCTCAGGTCGATTAGAGTCAGAGGGGATCTCCGTATTTATAGCTGATGAGAATTATGTGTTACAGAACTGGGCCATCTCACAGGCATTAGGTGGTGTGAAGATTCAGGTACTTGCGTGCGATGTCGATGAAGCCAGAAAAGTCATCGCCGCATTAAACAATGGTGAATACGCGCTACTTCCCGACACCGAAATCGAAAGGAATGCCGAACCGACCTGCTCAAAATGTGGCTCTCATGACATCAAAACACGATTTTCCTTGCGCAGTTGGATGCTTATGTTTGGAACCTTGGTGGCAGGGGCCGGCTATCCAGCCCGCCGAAATATGCGCCAATGTCAGGGATGTGGGTATAAATGGCGAGACTAACCTCATAACTGGACCAGTATAAAGATGGTCACCATCGGCACGCCGCTCACGCCTAACGCCACTCGCATCATGCTGCTGGGCTCGGGCGAACTTGGCAAGGAAGTGACTATCGAGGCACAGCGTTTCGGCGTGGAAGTCATCGCAGTGAATCGCTATGATCTTTACACCCTCCATCCGAGGGGAGAGGGCGAATCACGAAGCGATGAACGGGCTGTCAGAGATGGCGGCTCTGGACTTTCAGGTGAAGTAGGTTGCGCAACCTGAAAGGGGAAGAGGGTGAGAAATTGACGCCGCAACGCGGCGTCCCCTTCAGACTGAACTTCTCCCACAAGGGGAGAAGGTATGAGAACCGGTGAAATACTAATGGCTTCATTTGATGTGGTCTCGAAAGTTGATACGGCGGAATTGACCAACGCCGTGGACCAGGTTAGTCGCGAGATCGGTACGCGCTACGATTTCAAGGGCACGAGCGCCAGAATTGAGCACCAGGATGACTTGGTGACACTATATGCCGACAGCGAATTCCAATTGAAACAGGTGCAGGACATCCTGTACCAGCGTGCCGCGAAGCGTGGGATAGACGTGGCCAGCTTCGATCCGCAGAAAATCGAGGCCATCGGCGGAGACAAGGCCAAGCAGCTCATCAATGTGAAACAGGGCATAGACAAGGAACTGGCGAAGAAGATCGTGAAGCTCATCAAGGACAGCGGCCTCAAGCTGCAGGCTGCCATCCAGGGCGAGGAGGTGCGCGTGACCGGCAAAAAGCGCGACGATCTGCAAGCTGCCATCGCGCTTTTGCGCGGTGCGAAACTGGAACAGCCGGTGCAGTTCACAAATTTCCGTGATTAAGCGGCAACATTGTAGGAGTCGCGATTCCAATATCAATCGCGGCTAAAGCCGCTCTCACAAAAATACAATTATTTCGGCGCAGTGTCGCTGAAAGACCTGCGGGTCATCAGTTTGTCGTAGTGTCGCGCCAGATCTGGGTGATTTGAGCGCCAGTCAATCTCTGACAGGCGGAACAAAAGCCAGCCAAGCGCGCAACCTGCGGCAATGTCGGCCAGTGTGAAGCGCGCACCCGCGCACCATTCTGATTCACCAAGGTCCCGCGACATGACTCCTATCCCGGCGCTTACCTTGCTGCGTTGCCGATCCATCCATTTGCGACTGCGCTTCGGCGGTTCGCGCTGGGTCTGCTCCAGACGCATGAGCACACCCGCGTCCAGCACGCCGTCGGCCAGCGCTTCCCAGCGCAACACATCTATGCGTTCGCGGCCAGCAGGAATCAGCGTGTTGGCCGGCGGCAACGAATCAAGGTACTGGCAAATCACGCGCGAATCGTAGAGTGCACGGCTGTCATCCAGGATCAGGCACGGCACTTTACCGAGCGGATTACTCTGCTGGATTCTGGTGTCTGTAGACCAGACGTCCTCAAGCATCAGCGGACAATTCAGGGCCTTTTCCGCGATCGCCACGCGCACCTTACGCACATAAGGACTGGAGAGTGAGCCGATTAGCTGCATGAACTTCACCTGGAGGTCAGCATTGACGTCAAATGATCAGACTGTGACCGCCAGGTTCACGGCAGGTGGGGAACCAGACCGATGGCAGCTTGCAAAGTATACTCCGCATCACGTGGATGCGTGACTGACCCTTGCACGCCGCCAAACTGGCTGCAAAACGTGTTGGCATTTCCAGGCAAGCCACAAAAATATTGCGCCCGCTGCAAGACACACCATGACCGCTACCAGCGACGCCTCAGGTCCGAACTTGCCGCCGGTGAGCAGTTCCGGTCCCAGGAAATGACTTGCCATCGCGCCTTGCGAATGACCGCCCGAGACACTGGCACCAAATACTCCGCCTTCCGTGAAATTCCAAGCTGCGTGCAAACCGATGGCCATCCACAGACGGCGGGTATACATATATACCGCTCCGAGCAACACTCCGGCCTCGAGCGCAATGGCCAGGGCACTGATAACCGTCGCTCCAGGGTTAAACAGGTGCAATGCGCCGAATACCACCGCCGAAATGGCGAGTGCGATCCAACTACCCAGACTTTCCTCGATGATGCGAAACAACACGCCGCGCACCAGCGTTTCTTCGAAAACCGCGGCAGTCAGCGAGCCAATGCAGGAATAACCCAACGCCATCCATCCAGCTCCTGGCGTAATGCGAGCCACACCCAACCACCACAACACCAGCATGGTGCTGGAAAATAGCAGGGCCCCCGCTAGCCACCCCCAGAGAAATTCTGGCAAAGCGCCTCGCCAGCTGAATTCCGAAACACTGCGCTTCTCAATCACGCGTACATAGGCGTGATAGATGCTCACGACCGCGGTAATGATCAACAAGGAAATCACGACGCGGACAGGCGAATCTGATTTTATATGCAGAACATGTGCGCCGAACTGGATAATCAGCATGACGCCCACCAGCCCGACTGCAGCCGTCAGGATGCGCGTGAGCGGGAATTGCAGAAACTTCCAGAGTTTCCCTGGTTGCCGGCTGATAGCCGATGACAATTCCATGAGATAGCCCTGGTTCTAAGACTTGTTCTGCGGCGGCTGCGGCGAATTGATACGCAAATCCACTTCCCCAACGTTGACGCTAAGTTTCATGCTGTCGGGCCCGCTGCCGGGGAGATGGATGCGGCGGCCGAGACCGCTGTGGCGGCCGCCCTCGCGCACGTGTTTGCCGTCCATGAAAAGCGCAGCTTCGCCGATGCTGCTGGACAGCTCAATGGGGCCAAGTTGCTTGCTGGCGGAAACGGCGCTGATCTGGCCGACGTTAACCGTCACACTCAGGGGACCGCCGGGTGTGTCAAGGTCAATCTCGCCCACGTTGAGATCGGTGTGTACGCCGCCGGCGATGCCGGTGACTGTCACCTGGCCCACTTTCATGGTGATGTTCAGGGCCAGGCGCACGGGAATCTGCACGTCCCATGTTTGTTTCACATCGCTGCTGTTCAATTTCCCAGATGTGCTGAGCGACAGGGTCAAATGATCGCCATCTCTATGCTGCGTAATCTGCGCGGTCTGGATGTCCTTGCTGGTGGCGGTGCTTTGCCAGTGAAAGAACCAGAGGAACCCGCTGGATTTCGGCTGTAGTGTGACGCGTACATGCACCGCGTCGTCGCTAGACGGCGTGACCCGCAGCTCACCGACGCCGACCGCAATCGCCAGGCTGTTGATGCCGGCAGTGGAAATATCCGTGGTCAGTGTACGGTTGGCGGCCGCATGCGCCAATATCGGTACCGCCAGCAACAACCCAAAGACAAGTATGTGTCTCATGCAGCTGACCTCCACCACTCAGATCTCAGAGCGATTGCGCCGCAGCCATATCGTGCCCAGGATAAAGATGATGCCAATGCCCACGCCGATCCACATCTCCGGCAGAGCAAACATGCGCCCCACCGAGCCCAGGGTCATGAGGGCACTGAGACTCGTGAGAGGTTCATGCCCGTTATTAATGTCGATAGAAGAACCAATGGATACGTTATTGATTGAATAGCGGCCACTCATGAGCATGGTAAACATTCTGCCGATGTGTCCGAAGATGGCGTGAGCGATATAACCCGTGTGGAAAATAATTCCTTCCGCGGCCATGAACCCAAGCGGGATCAGCACCGTCCAGGCGAGTACCAATTTCTTTGCCCAGGCCGAACAT
>JBOIAY010000159.1:0-12825 GCA_050739255.1 Gammaproteobacteria bacterium | reverse complement strand
TAGTAATTTCGTAACATACATAGTTGATGCCAATAAGAAGCCGGTATAAGGCCCGGCTGAGAAACGACTTAGCCCAAAGTGGCTGACAGGGCTCAATTGCATAAAAATGTCTGTAGCCTTGCTCCGACAGGAACTTTAAAATTGCGATAGATCCAAATTCCCCTTCAGTTCCGTGTGTTTCAAATAAAATAACGGGGTTAAATTTGGTTAGCGTTTCACGTAATCCTTGCAATGCTCTAATCTCGTGCCCCTCGATATCAAGCTTGATCAGAGATATCTGCTCTGTCGCATAATATCTCCTTATAAAATCATCACCAGACAGGACTGGTAGTGTAATTTCGTCTCCTCTTGGTTCATCTGCGGCTCTTAAAAATCTGGAGCCGCCCAAGTTGCCGTCACGATCTTCACGAAACTTTATTTCATCATTGACATCGCTCAGTCCAGCCGAAAATATATCCACGTTGTTTATCGCATTTATGAAGATATTTGTCTCTAAAATCTTATGTGCTACTGGATTTGGCTCAAAAGCAATCACTTTTTTGAAGTATCTAGAGAAGTAACACGTGTGGTTACCAACATTTGCTCCGACATCAACCGCCACCGTAGCTGAGAATTGGGGTACGTACTCGACGAAAACGTCATTGAATAATGCATTTAGAATATGTTCTTCATAAAGGCCATTGAGAATTATCTGTTGCCCTATATAGTCTGTAGGCATGCAGACTAATTTTGGATATCCTTTCCTGGTATTTATACGGCCAAGCCATGACAAGAGCATCATTAACAACCGCTTTCTAATATAGGAAAATCCTGCTACACGAAAAACGGTTGGAGACTTGTACTTTTGCATTATGCGTTTCTATCTCAAGCGGATAATATGAAATGGTGGGTAATGAAGCTCTATGCACAACCCGTCATTTCTTGATTTCTCAGAACAAGGCAAAGTGCATCAAAGATTGATTCCTGGCCCTTTATGGGAAGATATGGGTGCATCGGCAAACTCAGCACGCGCGATGCGGCATGCTCTGAAACCGGACATTGGATATCAGAGTCGAGGAATGCGGGCTGCTGGTGAATGGGCAAAGGATAATGCACAGCCGTAGGAATTCCGACATCCTTGAGTCCCGTGATGACGCGGTCACGATGATCAACTGCAATGGTGTATTGTGCATACACGGAGGTATTGAAAGGTTCGATATGAGGTGTCTCAACGACACCACGCAGAAGCTGCGTATAACGGGCGCCGATCTCGCCACGTAGCCTGACTTCCTCATCAAAAATAGGCAGTTTGGCGAGCAGGATGGCTGCCTGCAGCGTGTCCATGCGCCCGTTCACACCGACACGGACATGGTGATAGCGCTGATCCTGGCCGTGGCGGCTTACTTGATGCATCGCAGTTGCCAATTCTTCGTCGTTTGTGAACAACGCACCGCCGTCGCCATAACAACCTAATGGCTTTGACGGGAAAAAACTGGTGGCGCCGATGAGCGACAGGCTACAGGATTTTCTGCCCTTGTAGGTAGCACCGAAGCTCTGTGCCGCGTCCTCGATTACCGGCAGGCCATGTTTCCCGGCGATCTCATTGATCCGATCCATGTCAGCACATTGACCGTACAGACTGACCGGGACGATGGCCTTGGTTCTGGGCGTGATCGCAGCTTCTATGTGGGCGGGATCAATATTGTAGGTACGCGGATCAATATCCACACACACGGGCCTTGCACCCAGCACCCGCGCGGTTTCCGCCGTGGCGATGTAGGTGAAGGATGGTGTAATTACTTCATCACCTGGGCATACACCCACCGCCATCATGGCGATGAGCAGTGCATCCGTTCCGCTGGCCACTGCGATGCAATGCTTTGCGCCGACATACGCTGCAAGCTTTTCTTCCAGTTCTGTAACTTCCGGTCCCAGGATGTACTTGCCGTGTTCCAGCACATTATTGATGCGCCGGTTCACATCCTTTTCAATACGGCGGTACTGGGCTTTGAGATCAATGAATTCCATTCAGGGCACCTCGCCAGAAGCCGAAATCTCAAATTTTTTGAGGTACTCTTGATATCTCCCCCTCCTTTGCAAGGGAGGGGGGAGGTGAATTTCAGAACATCTTTGGAGGAATAAAATCCCCCTCCATCCCCCTTTTTCAAAGGGGGATAAAAAATTACAAAGTGGCGCCACGGTGTTATTCATTGCCTCGATGCTTTTTCAAGGGGGAGAAAGAATTGCCGATTAGCACCATGCTGCTATTCACTGCCTGAGTGTTCTCGATGTCCATTTAGGGAACGACCCGGCAAATCCCGGCTTCGAGTCTGTATCGAGTTCCTGTATGTTTACACACGGCCCCTCCATCACCCTTCAAGGGCAAATCGAGACGCTCGCCAAACTGGCTCATCCAGCCAATTTGTTTGGCCGGTACACCGGCTACCAGTGCGTAGGCTGGCACATCACGGTTCACGACCGCGCCGGCGGCAACGAATGCATATTCGCCAAGCGTAACACCGCACACGATAGTGGCGTTCGCGCCGATGGTCGCGCCTCTGCGCACCATCGTATTTTTGTATTCGCTCTTGCGTTCGACCTGGCTGCGGGGATTGATGACATTCGTGAACACCATGCTCGGTCCACAGAAGACATCATCTTCAAGCGTGACGTTGTCGTACATGGAAACGTTGTTCTGAATCCGGACGTTGTTGCCGATGACGACCTTGTTGCCCACGAACACGTTCTGACCGAGCGAACAGCGCTCGCCAATCACCGCACCGCCGCAGATATGCACCCAGTGCCATATCCGCGTCCCGTCGCCGATCCTGGCGCCCCGGTCAATGATCGCGGTCTCGTGAATCTGGACGTCCGTGGTCATACCCCGCTCTCCGGCACTCAATGGTCCAGCGGCAGTGATACGCGACGGCCATCGCGTGCGGATATATAGGTGGCGATCAGCAATTCCAGGGAACGCAGTCCCTCGCGGCCGTCCGTCTCCGGCTCCGCTTCGCCGCGCAGTGCCTTGATGACGTTATCGTAATAGAGGGAATGTCCGAAGCCGTATACCGAGGTGGTTTCATAGCTGGCTGACTTCACGCGCTCGTCGTCGGGATCCGCATCCTGAAAAGTCCAATGCTGGATCTCGTTAATTGCCACGCCCCCCACTCTCACCGTGCCCTTCTCGCCCAGGATCGTGACCGAGCCCTCCAGATTTTGGGGATAGGTCAGCATGGTTACGTTCATGCTGCCGAGCGCACCCGATCGCCAGCGGATGGCGAGCACGCCCGTATCCTCGACCTCGATGTTGCGTGCCAAAGTAGCGGTAAAGGCCTGGACGCTTTCCACCGGGCCCACCAGCCAGTCCAGCATGTCCACATAGTGGCTAGCCTGATTCATGAAAGCGCCGCCGTCGAACTCCCAGGTGCCGCGCCACTTGGCGCTGTCGTAATAAGATTGCGGACGAGACCAGAACACGTTCACGTTGACCATGTAAATGCGGCCGAAGCGCCGTTTCTCGACCGCGCGCTTCAATAACTGGATGGTGGCGTTGCTGCGATTCTGCTTGACCACGAACAGCATCACACCCGCTTCATCGCAGGCTTTGACGAAGGCCTTGCCGTCCTCCCAACGCGTGGCCATGGGTTTCTCGGAGACCACATGGAACCCTGCCTTCGCGGTCTGGATGCCCTGCCGGGCGTGGATACCGCTGGGGGTCGCCAAGATCACTGCGTCGAAACCACCGGCGCCGAGCATCGCTTGCAGATCGGGATAGCCTTTTACTCCGGTCTTCTCCACCGCAGACTTGAGTGCGGCGGGATCATCATCACACAGCGCCACGAGTTCGGCGTGCGCCGCATGTTTATGAATAGCCTCGAAATGTTTCGCTGAAATCCGTCCGCAGCCGGCTAGGGCAAAGCGCACTTTGCGTTTTTCGACCAGACCTTTGCGTGAATGCATTCCTGATTTTCCTCTTGAATCATATTTCGAGGATAGCCCTGCCGGCGCAGCGCTTCCACAAACGAATAAGGGATGGAATTTGTGCGCGCGGATTTTAGCATAAAGCGTGCATAATCCCGTTCATCTGGCAGGGCTGGATTGTCACACACGGCCGGTTAGCGGATGCCACCATTGCCGATTGGCGAGATACCATTGCAAGGTTTTTTCAAGCGCCGCTACTGGTTCATCAGCCGGTTGATACCCGCACTCAGACGAAATCCTGGCGGCGTCAATCGCGTAACGGCGATCATGGCCAGGCCGGTCGGTAACGTATTGAATCAACTCGCGGGTTTTGCGGCCGGCGGCAGCCGGACAGCCTGGGAATACTGTCGTGAGTCCGGGTGATTTGGAAAATGCCTCGTCGAGCAAGGTGCATATCTCATTCACAAGATTAATGTTGCGGCGTTCATTACACCCGCCGATGTTGTACGTTTCACCATCTCTGCCTTTCTCCAGTACCAGCTCTATTCCTCGGACATGATCGCCGACATACAACCAGTCTCGTATGTTGCCACCATCGCCATATATCGGCAGCGGTTTTCCATTGAGCGCATTCACGATAACGAGTGGAATGAGTTTTTCTGGAAACTGATACGGGCCATAGTTGTTGGAGCAATTGCTGATGGTGACGGGTAATCCAAAAGTGTGGTGGTAGGCCCGAACCAGATGATCCGAGGCCGCCTTGCTGGCGGAATACGGCGAGTTCGGTGCGTACGGCGTTTCTTCCGTAAACGGCGGATCCTCCGGTCCCAGCGAGCCATAGACTTCATCGGTGGAGACATGGTGAAACCGGCCCGGTCCGGTCCAGGCTTTGTCATCCAGCCAGGCGCGTTTGGCCGCTTTCAACAAGGTGTGGGTCCCGATCACATTGGTCTGCATGAACGCATCGGGTCCGGTGATGGAGCGGTCCACGTGCGATTCCGCCGCGAAGTGAACGACGGTATCTATATGCTCATCCTGCATGAGCCTGTTCACGAGAGAATCATCGCAGATGTCGCCATGCACGAAACGAAATCCGGGGTGATTTTTGACCGGATCGAGATTCTCCGGGTTTCCCGCATAGGTGAGTGCATCCAGAACCACGATGCGATCCTGTGGATAGTGTTTGACCCAGTAATGCACAAAATTGGTGCCGATGAAACCAGCACCGCCAGTGACGAGCAAGCTACGCATTGACCAACTCTTCAAGCATTCTCCTGAGATTGACCTGCCAATGAGCCGGGATCATCCCCGTTGCGGCAATCAGGGAACGTTTATCCAGCACGCTGTAGGCGGGGCGTTTGGCGGGCAAAGGGTATTCTTCCGTCGCTATTGGCCGGATAGGAACCGCACGTTTCAGCAAGCCCGCAGTCAGAGCTTCTTCCTGGATGGCCACGGTAAAATCGTACCAGCTCGCCACGCCCGCATCGCTGAAGTGATAGGTGCCGGTTATCGAGGGAATTTTCACTATTTTCCACACCGCCTCCGCCAAGGATGTTGCCCATGTGGGAGTACCCACCTGATCGGCGATAACGCCCAGACTTTCCTTCTCAGCCAGCAGTCGCAAGATGGTCCTGACAAAGTTGTGGCCTTCTGCGGCATACACCCAGCCGGTTCTGATGATGACTGCGGCATTGCCCATCACTGCCCGCACGCGGCGTTCGCCTTCAGCTTTGCTCGCGCCATACACGCCAAGCGGGTGCATCTCGTCTTCCGGCAGGTAGGGAGATGATTTCTTGCCATCAAATACAAAATCGGTGGATAGATGGATCAGACGCGCGCCGGATTCCAGTGCGGCTTTAGCCAGGTTCTCCGCGCCGCTCGCGTTGACAGCAAAAGCCAATTCGCACTCGGACTCAGCCTTGTCTACAGCTGTGTACGCAGCGGCATTCACGATTGTGTCCGGTCTGAATCCTCGCACGGCCTGCTGGACCGCCTTTGCGTCGGTAATATCCAGTTCCGTTCGCATAAACGCGCGAATCTGATAATCGGCAGCAACGGTTTTGAGCAACGACCCGCCAAGCTGACCGCCGGCACCCGCAATCAGCACTTTCATGGATAGGTTTCCGCATTACGCAGCAGTCGACCGGCTTTATCCTTATCCGATAAAAGCGGCGCTGGTCCGGCAGGTAACGGCCAGTGTATGCCAATCGCCGGATCGTTCCAGATGAGCGTCCTTTCAGACTGCGGAGCGTAGAAATCCGTGCACCTGTACGTGAACTCTGCTGCATCGCTCGTTACCAGGAACCCGTGGGCGAACCCCGGCGGTATCCACAGCTGACATTTGTTCTCGGCGGAAAGAGTCATACCCACCCATTTTCCGAACGTGGATGAATGCTTGCGCAAATCCACGACCACGTCGAACACTTCGCCCACCACGACCCGCACCAGTTTTCCCTGCGCTTGCTGTATCTGGTAATGCAGGCCACGCAGGGTATTTTTTATTGACCGGCTATGGTTATCCTGGACGAACTGCTGCGGATAACCGGCATCGGCAAACTTTCGCGCTTCCCACGTCTCCATAAAGAACCCGCGGTCATCACCGAATACCCTGGGTTTGACGAGCACCACGTCCGGTATGGCGGTCGGCACGAATTCCATCAGAACTTCCTGTCGTTCAGCAGGCGCAGCAGGTATTCGCCGTAGCCCGTTTTTCTGAGCGGCTCTGCCAGCCGCTGCAGTTGTTCGGCGTCAATGAAGCCATTGCCGTAGGCGATTTCCTCGGGACAGGCGACCTTGAGTCCCTGGCGGTTTTCGATGGTTTCGATGAAGTTGGATGCCGCAAGCAAGGATTCGTGGGTACCGGTGTCCAACCAGGCCACCCCGCGCCCCAGGATTTCGACGCGCAGGTTGCCCTGTTCCAGATAGGCTTTGTTCACATCCGTGATTTCCAGCTCACCGCGCGCCGACGGTTTGATTGCCTTGGCAATCTCCAGCACGTCGTTGTCATAGAAATACAGGCCGGTGACGGCATAATTTGATTTCGGTTTGGCCGGCTTTTCCTCGATACCCAAGGCCATGCCACGGTCATTAAATTGGATGACGCCGTAGCGTTCTGGATCTTTTACATAGTAGGCAAACACCGTGGCGCCTTTTTTTTGATTGGCAGCCGCGGCCAGCTGCTGGGGCATGCCGTGGCCGTAAAAAATGTTGTCGCCGAGCACCAGCGCGGCGGGATTCTTGTCGACAAACTGGCTGCCGATGATAAAAGCCTGGGCCAGCCCTTCCGGTTTGGGTTGGGGCGCGTAACTGAAAGTCATGCCCCACTGACTACCATCGCGGAGCAGTTCACGGTAGCGGGGCAGGTCCTGCGGGGTCGAGATAATCAGCACCTCCCGGATACCCGCCAGCATCAGTGTGGCCAGCGGATAATAGACCATCGGCTTGTCGTACACCGGCAGGAGCTGCTTGCTGATGGAGCGGGTGATGGGATAGAGCCTGGTACCCGAGCCGCCGGCGAGAATGAGGCCTTTGTAATTCATGTGGTTGTTTTCCGGCAGTTTCCTTGTGACAACGGGACATAAATCATAAATGCGCGTTGCGCATGTCATCGCTCCGAGTATTCCGGCAACACCGTTAAACTTCTCGCCTGTGGACAATTTTCAAAACATGAACCACAAGCCGTTTGTCAAAGATTTCATAAAGAATCCTGTAATTCCCTTCCCGCACGCGATACACACCTGCTACTCCCTGCAGTTTGACCGCGTCACGCGGCCGCGGATTGTCCGCCAGTTCCTGCAGGCGCGCTACGATTCTGAGCTGCATCTTGCGTTCCAGTTCTCTGAGAGTTTTGGCGGCGCCGTGGCTCAGTTCTACGGCGTGACGTATCGCCACTCAAAGCTCCAATTCCTTGATAAGCCGCGCCAGCGGGATAGTGCCGTGCGAGACGATATCGCGACGCGCCTTGCGAACGTCTTCCAGGTCCACGCGATCTTCCAGAGCCTCAAGCAGCTCGGCATCCTCCGCGGGCACGAGGGCAGCAATTCGTTTGCCGTGCCGGGTCACGAATACCCGTTCGTGCAAGAGCAAGGTCCGACTGACCAGATCGCTGAATCGTGCACGAGCTTCGACCACACTCACGGTATTATCCGGGGCGTGCAATATGTCGGTTTTGTTAGGAGGACTGGCGCGTTTATTCATGATTGCAGATTGAAATATAGTCAGAATGTACATAATGTACACTCTCGGAGCGGCGCCCGCAAGCTTCTTCCAGGTACGGGATACTCGACAAAGCCCGATGCAGGTGTCCACAATAAACAGGCTCTCGTGGGAGCGGACGGCGGACCACTGGTCCGCGCCGCGGTACTCTTTCCGGCTACCTTCCCCAACGCGGCGAATATCGCCACTCTACAAAACCACTATTCCAAAGCCATCGCGACGGATACCGTCGCTCCTACAAAACCCCATAGCCATTGTGGGAGTAGTCGTCCCGACCGCGATTCTTAAATCATCGTGACGAATATCGCCACTCCCACAAAATACAAATCTCAAACCATTGCGGCGATCATCACGGTTCCCGCCAGTTTATTACTGTTCAATTTCCATGTATCCCTGCCGGCGCAGCAAATTCAGAATGTCATCGGCAGCTTGATCGGGTGAGCGTGATCCGGTATCAATGATGACCTCAGGTTTAAGCGGCGCTTCATAGGGATCGCTGATGCCGGTGAATTCCTTGAGGATGCCGGCACGTGCTTTCGCGTACAGGCCCTTGCGGTCGCGCTGTTCGCAGACCTCAAGTGAAGTGGAAACAAATACTTCAAGAAACCCACCTACCGGTTCAATCATTTCCCGGACTTTCTTGCGCGTGGCGGCATAGGGGGCGATGGGCGCGCAGATGGCCACACCGCCATTCTTGGTGATCTCGCTCGCCACGTAGCCGATGCGCTGGATGTTGAGGTCGCGATGTTCCTTGGAGAAACCCAATTCGCTGGACAGGTGTTTGCGCACGTGGTCGCCGTCCAACAGCGTGACGTGGCGACCGCCGATTTCCAGTAGCTTCACCAGCAACGCGTTGGCGATGGTGGACTTGCCCGAACCCGAAAGCCCGGTGAAGAACACCGTGAAGCCTTGTTTCAGGCGCGGCGGATGCGTTTTGCGCAACTCAGTCACCACTTCCGGATAGGTGAACCAGTCGGGGATGTCCTTACCCTCCTGCAGGAGTTGGCGCTGCTGTGTGCCGGAGATGCTCATGACCGTTTCGCCGGATTTTATTTCGTCTTCCGGCGCGTAACCGCCACGTTCCTTCACGTACACCATCATCTTGAACGGCACCATCTCGATGCCCATTTCATCCTGGTATTGCCTGAACAGCTTTTGCGCGTCGTAGGGCCCGTAGAACGGTTTGCCCTGGCTGTCCTTGCCGGGGCCGGCGTGGTCACGGCCCACAATGATGTGGGTGCAACCGTGATTCTTGCGGATCAAGGCATGCCACAAGGCTTCGCGCGGGCCGCCCATGCGCATGGCCAAGGGCAGCAGACTGAGCATCGCGGAGTGTTCCGGATAACGCTTGATTAAATACTCGTAGCAACGCACACGCGTGTAATGGTCAATGTCACCCGGCTTGGTCATACCCACAGTGGGGTTGATCAGCAACTTTCCATCTATCTGCTTCGCGGCGCGGTGCGTCAGTTCCAGATGCGCGCGGTGCATGGGGTTGCGGGTCTGGAACGCCACGATGCGCTGCCAACCCATTTCGTTGAACAGCTTGCGCAGTTGCGCCGGCGTGCGGCGCAGGTGCTTGAAATCGTAATGGGTCGGCGCTTCGATGCCCTTGAGTCGACCGCCGACATACACCGGATTGGCGCGGTGCTTGAGGTAAAACACCGCCGGATGCAGTTCGTCTTGCGTGCCGTATACGCCCAGCGCTTCACGTTTGATATCCGGCTCCCAGATGTCGTTCACGTCCAGTACGGCGATGAGCACGCCTTCGGGGTCACGCAGTGCCACGGAATCGCCGGTTTTGAGCTTGGCTGCAAACTCGCGGGTCACGTCCAGGGTGATGGGTATGGGCCAGAGCGTGCCGTCCGCGAGGCGCATCTCGCTCACCACGCGCTCGTAATCGGCACGGTTCATGAAGCCCTGCAGCGGCGAGAAGCCGCCGTTCAAAAGCAATTCGAGATCACAGAGCTGACGCGGCGTGAGATCCCAGGATGACGATTCCCGCAGCGCGGCGGCGAGAGGCGCCCGGGTTTCCGCGGGTACGTACAATCCAGAACCCGGCTGGTCATGAGCTGAGATTTTTGCTGACAGATTTGATTTATTCATGATTCAACGTTGGGTTTGGGGGCCAAGACGGGTGCGGACCTGTCCGACATACGTGGCAATAAATGCGGCGATCGCGGCGAGAATGATGCTCAGCACGATGCCGAGCGCGAGAACCGCCGCGCGGCTCAGGCCCACCGGCTGGAGCGAGCGCAAACCGGGATTCAGGACCTGGGCGTATCCCTGAGCGATGGCTTGCTCCTGCAACTGCTGCGCGGAGCGGTTGTCGTCCAACTGTTTGGCCAGTAGTGCTTTCTGTTGGGGGATCTGGACTTCCAGTTGCTGACGCACGCTGCTCAAACTGTCCATGGCGCGCTGTACTTCGGTATTCAGAATCAGATTGGACAGCGCCGCCGAACCGCTGGTTGCGCCCCTCGCGGCCTGGAGTCCGGCCTGCTGCATGCGCGTGATCTGCCGCTCCAGATCCTGTTCCTGTTGCTGATAAAGCGCCGCTGAGGTGTTGAGCTTGTCCATCTGCACCTCAAAGACCTTGGCCTGGGACTGAAGCGAGGTCAACTGGTTCCTGGCGGCTGTGACAAATTGTGAATTGTTGCTGATGAACGCAGCGGCAGCGATTTTCTGCATCGCCACACAGGCCGGTCCCCGCGTTTCCTTGACCCGGCAACGGAGCACCACGTTACTGCCACTGGCGGCGCCAGTGGCGGTAATTTTGAGCGCGCGCAGTCCGGTACTGCCCAGATGATTTTCACTGATGTATTGATACATGGCAGACGGGATATAGGCATCCTGAATGGTCTGGGCAACAGTTTGGGCCGACATTAGCGGAACCACGCTACCGGATCCGGGGGAGACGGCAGAACCCAGTTGCAGCGTGGTGGTGTACTCGTAGCTGGGTGTTTTCAATACTGTCGCGATGATTGTCAAAATGACAAACACAGCGAACACGGCGAGCATCAGCCAGCGCCGGCGCCAGAAAACAATGCCCAAATCCACCAGATCAATCTCGCTCGTGGACGGCGCCGTGATTGCTGGGGTTATCGAAGATAAATTGGCGGAATCATGGGCATCGGCTTGTGACGATCCGGATTTTGTGTTCATTGGCATGCGGCTTTTGACCTATGGGTCTGGTATCGATCTTGCACAAGGCTATGGCGTTGCGGACAAGCTGTAAGTGGCAAACAGCCGCAATGGTGGCACTCAAAAAGGAATATCGTCGTCGTTGAAATTATCGGTTTTCGCGGCTGAGGCTGCGGGCGCCGGTGCGGATTCCGCACGGCTCTCGGCCCCGCCGCGATCCGGATTTCCCGCGCCGGCGCGTGAACCGAGCATCTGCATGTTGTCGCAGATGATCTCGGTGCTGTAATGGGTCTGGCCTTCCTTCTCGTAGGTACGGGTGCGCAACTTTCCTTCGATATACACCTGTGAACCTTTGCGCAGATATTCGCCGGCGATTTCCGCCAGGCGGTTGTAGAACGTGATGCGGTGCCATTCGGTGCGTTCCTTTTGCTCGCCGCTTTCCTTGTCCTTCCAGGACTCGGTAGTGGCGATGCGGATGTTGGTCACCGCGCTGCCGGAAGGCATGTAACGGGTTTCCGGGTCCGCGCCCAGGTTTCCGACCAGAATGACTTTGTTGACGCCGCGTGCCATGGCTGAATCCTCGTAATGTTGTGGTTGTCCCGTCCGCCGGGTCCCTGGCGAAGTGGAGTATTTTACGGGCAGTGACCGGCCCGGTCACGCGAAACCGGCTGTTTTGTGGTACCTGAGTTTCGCGGGAGCGGTCATACCAACCGCGATATACCGTCATCGTGGCGGGGACCGCCACTCCCACAGGACTGTTGTTCCATGCGCAAGTGATGACAGGGCTCTCACTTGCCAGAAAGGCGGCCACCGTTACCCACCCGCAATCGCCGCGGCTAATCCCACCTCATCGAGTCCGGCGCCGACCCGCAAATACGCGACGCCTTCGGCCGGAACCACTACGGCTTCCAGAACGCCGGGAATCTTGCGCAATTCCTCCGCCAGACGGCTGGCCGCGGATTCGTCCTGCACCTGCACCCGCAATACCCGGCTCGATACCCGGCCCGGTGGCCGCATAAACAGCGCCGAGAGCCACCACAGGCCGGCCAACACGGCGCACAGGCCGAACACGCCAGACAAGCCCCAGACCCCCTGCAGCCAGCCTCCCAACGCGCCACCGACGAAGATGCCGAAGAACTGGGCGCTGGAATACACCCCCATGGCGGTGCCCTTGGCCTCGGCCGGCGCCACCCGCGAGATAAGCGAAGGCAGGGTGGATTCCAACAGGTTGAAGGCGGTGAAGAACACCAGGATGGCCAGTAACACCAGCGGCAGACTGGTGTGGGTAAAGAGCAGCAAAAGCTGCGAAACTGCCAGCAAGGCCACCGAGCCCAGAAACACGGGCTTCATTCGGCCACGCTCCGCCATGATGATGAGCGGCACCATGAACAGCACCGAGACGACCAGCACCGGTAGGTACACGAACCACTGATCATGGAGATTGATGCCCACCTGCTTGAGCACGAAGGGCACGCTCAGGAAACTCGCGGTCAGGATGGCGTGCTGCACGAAGATGCCGAAATCCAGCCGTAACAATTCGCGGTTCGTGAGCACGCGCTTGAACAGCGC
>JBOIAY010000158.1:0-8015 GCA_050739255.1 Gammaproteobacteria bacterium | reverse complement strand
TCTTTGTATTGCGTGATCCCGACTGTGGAAGACTTCCAGCTCGGCATGTCCACATACACCGGTTCCGACTCCGCGAAGCTTTCCGCGCCCATGGGCGCGACCGTGACTTCGCCTTTCGCGGTCTTGTAGGCCACGCAGATGCGGATGCTATCGAGTCCGTCCAGCACGTCCAGCTTGGTGATGCACAGGCTGGTGACGCTGTTGTTAATGATCGAGCGCCTGAGCGCCACCACGTCGAACCAGCCGCAGCGGCGCGGGCGGCCGGTGACAGAACCGAATTCATGGCCGCGGCGCGCCAGGTGCTCGCCCATGGCATCGAACAATTCCGTGGGCATGGGGCCTTCGCCCACGCGCGTGGCATAGGCCTTGACGATGCCCAGCACCTGATCGAAGTACAGCGGACCCAAACCGGTGCCGGTGGCGGCACCGCCTGCGGTGGTATTGGATGAGGTGACATAGGGATAGGTACCGTGGTCCACGTCCAGCAACGCGCCCTGGGCGCCTTCGAACAACATGTTCTCACCGCGCCGGCGCAGCTCGTCCAGCAATGGCGTGATGTCCACGATCATGGGTTCCAGCTCTGGCACCAGTGCCAGGTAATCCTCCAAGGTCTTCTGGAAGGCCACCGGTTCCACATGGAAATAGTTCTTGAGGATGAAGTTGTGATAATCCAGCACTTCACCCAGTTTGGCGGCGAAGCGTTCGCGGTGGAACAGATCCATGACGCGCACCGCGCGGCGTGCGATCTTGTCTTCATAGGCCGGGCCGATGCCGCGGCCGGTGGTGCCGATCTTGCCGGCACCCTTGGCCTGCTCGCGCGCCTTGTCCAGCGCCACATGCGACGGCAGGATCAACGGACAGGCCGGCGATATCTTGAGCCGCTCGCGCGCTGGCACACCCTTGCCTTCCAGCATGGTGATTTCTTCCAGCAACGCTGGTGGCGACAGCACCACGCCGTTGCCGATCAGGCATTGCACATCCGCGCGCAGCACCCCAGATGGAATCAGCTTGAGGATGGTCTTCTCGCCGTTGATCACCAGCGTATGGCCGGCGTTGTGTCCGCCCTGGAAGCGCACCACCGCGGCCACCCGGTCGGTGAGCCAGTCCACCACTTTGCCCTTGCCCTCATCGCCCCACTGGGTGCCGATGACGATGACATTTTTCCCCATGGTGTTCCCTAAATCCCTCAGAACAGATTGCGCGCCAGATACAACAGAACCACTCCCGCAAGCATGCTCACCAGGCCCGCGATGCGCAGCACCCGGTCATTGGCCTGGGTGACGGCCACAAGCGTGTGCTTGAAGCTGCGCGGATTGAGAAACGGCATGATGCCCTCGATTACAAGCATCAACCCGACTGCTGTCAGAAGTGCTATCCACATATGCAATCACCTTTCATCGTGCCATTTTGAATCCGCAGGAACCACGCTTGTGGAAGCGGCGATACTCGCCGCGATGTTTATGGGATCGCGGTGGAAATCGCCGCTCCCACAAAACGACAAATCGCGGCCCAGGGGATGCTCCAACCGATAGTAGTACACACATTGAGCATTACTTGTGTCGTCCCGCTGGTGGCGCTTTCAGCCTGTCGAAGTATTTCAGGAACCCGCTGTCTGGACCCAGCACGATGACGCTGTTGTCAGCCTTGATGGTACGCTTGTACGCCTCCAGGCTTCTGTAGAAACGGAAAAACTCCGGATCCTCGTTATAGGCGCGCGCGTAAATCGCCGCGGCTTGCGCTTCGGCCTGACCGTGGATGGTTTGTGCACGGATTTCAGCCTTGGCGAGAATGGCGGCTTTTTGCTGATCCGCCTTGGCTTTAATTTCATCGGCGGACGCTTCGCCCTGCGCGCGGATTTGTGCGGCCTGATCCGATTGTGCCGTGCGCATACGCTGATATACCGCGTCCAGTTGATCCTGCGGCAAGGTGAGCGCCGTCAGCTGCACTGTCTGCACTGCCACACCCAGACCATGCAGCTGTGTATTGAGCTTCGCGGGCAGATCCTTCAGAAACACACTGTCATTGCCCGCCTGTAGTTCGGCAGCGGTGCGCGCGGAAAACACCTCTTTCAGCAATGGCAGGAGTGCATCGTTAATACGCCGCGCGCCGATGCTCTCATCGCAGCCGGTGGCGCCGCAGAAGGCGGCAGCATTGCTGATGCGCCACACAACGGCGTACCCCGCTTCCAGCGTCTTGCCATCGCGGCTCACCAGCTTTACGCGGCCGCCGTCCTGGTTGTCGCTGTCGAGTGTGATCCAGCTTCCGTTCAGCTCCACAATATGGCCGATGAACGGTATTCTGACATGCAGGCCGGGTTTGAGTCCGGTTGCAGTGATATCGCCGGCGCGCAGGCGCACACCCGTCTGGCCCTGATGCACCAGCCCGACGCTCTGGCTGATGAGTATGAGCACGACAATGGCGATGATGAGACTGATGAGAGAGCGGTGCAGTTGCATCACTGCCCTGCCTTGCCGGTGCCTGCCGCGGGCGCCGCCGTGGCGCCTTTGGCGGCCGGTGTTTTTGCCTGCACTTTCGCCGCAGGTACGGGTTGCTGCGAGGCGGGTCGCTGGAACGGCTGACCCAATTGTACGGTCACGTTGCCAGTGCGGGTATCCACCACCACCTTATTGGCGTTTCCCAGAATCTCCTCCATGGTCTGTACATACAGTTCCTCGCGAGTGAGTGCCGGCGCCTTCCGGTAGGCCGCAAGGACCGCATCGAAGCGCGCGGTATCGGCCCGGGCCTGGCTGAGCAGCGTACTGCGATAGGTTTCCGCTTGCGTGAATTTGGCATCCGCCTCGCTTTGGGCCTGCGGTAATAACTCGTCGGCATAGGCCCGCGCGGCGTCCTGTGCCTGGCTTGCGTCCTGCTGTGCGGACTGCACGTCAGCGCCAACGCTGCCCACGGCTTCGGGCACGCTCACGTGCTGGAACACAAGGCGCGTCACGGCGATACCACTATCGTAGGGCTTCAGTGCGGCATTCAAACCCTGGCGCGCGTCCGCTTCTACCGCGTCCTGGCCGCCGCTTATGATGTTCGCCAGAGTGCTCCGGGCAACAGCGGCGCGTACGGCAGCATCCGTCAGCATTCCCAGCAGGGTCTTGTTGCCGGCACCGGCATTCTGCGGTGCAAGTGCGGCCGTTGCGGTATTGAAAAGGTAATCACGCATATCCACCACGTGGTAATGCACCGCGGCATCCACCACCACGATATTCCCATCATGCGTGAGCAGCCGGTTGTAGCTGTGTGCGTAATCACGGCCCTCCACACTGTTTATGGTGCTGGCATTTCCCACGGGCCAGGGCGCATGCCAGTGCAGTCCCGGTTGCACCACACTCATGTAACGGCCGAACACGAAATTCACGCCGCGATCGCCTGGCGCCACTTTGTAGAAGCCTGAGAGCAGCCATCCCGCGATAATCACCGGCACCAGCCACCACAATGCGGCCGCATGGAAATGATACTGACCGCCGTGCTTGCTGCCGAAAAGCCAGCCAAGCTTCTTCTGCAGATTCTTTACCATACGCTCCAGATCCGGCGCATGCTCAGTGCTGTTCCAGGGATCCTTGTCTTTCCCCGGTTCTTTCCACACCATGACAGAGAACTCCAAAATGGTTGAAGGGTACCTCTAAAAATCAGAGATTTTGGTTTCTGGCTAGGCAAAAATGACCGAGCAACCGGAGTGTACACGGCTAGTACATGAGGGCTCGCCGGCCACGGCGAGCGGGCGGCCAGGATGGCCGCCCTGGGCCACAAGCGAAGCACGATCGCGAAGCGCTGTGGACGAAGTCATTTTTAACACCGCCATAAAGCAAAAGATCACAATTAGAGGTACCCTGAATGCTAAACCGTCAGTAATGAAGGACTCAGTCCCTCACGCTGACAGAGGCGCTGGTATTCGCTGCGCGGCAATTCCACCTGCAGCAGATAACTGCCGTCTTGCTCCAGTGTCTCCCCGCGCACCGCACCCAAGCGGAAAAACGCAGCGCGGGCGCGGCTCATGGCCGGCGCCAGCCGCAGCCAGCCTTGCACGGTTTCGTTGCGCAGCCGCTGCGCGATGGCAGCATTGAGCGCCTCCATGCCCGCGCCACTTTGAGCTGATACCCAGATGCGCCGTGGCTTGCCGTCGGGGCCATTCTCCACCGCCGGCGGCTGACCGGTGACATCTATCTTATTGAATACTTCGAGCTGCGGCACGTTTTGCGCACCGATTTCCGCCAACACCTGATTCACGGTCTCTATATATATGTCCCGCTGCGGGTCGCTGGCGTCCACCACATGCAGCAGCAGCGTGGCCTCCTCCGTCTCCTGGAGCGTGGATCGGAATGCGGCCACCAGATCATGGGGTAATTCGCGGATGAAGCCCACAGTATCCGCCAGCACCACCTCCGGTCCCGATCCGAGATGCAGACGCCGCAGCGTGGTATCCAGCGTCGCGAATAACTGGTCGGCTGCAAACATCTCCGCGCCGGTGAGCGCGTTGAACAACGTGGACTTGCCGGCGTTGGTGTACCCCACCAGTGACACGGTCGATACTTCGCGGCGCAGGCGCGTGCGGCGGTTCTGTTCGCGCTGTTCGCGCGTCCGTTGCAAGCGCTTGGCCAGTTGCTGGATGCGCTTGCCAATCAGCCGCCGGTCGGTTTCCAACTGGGTTTCGCCGGGCCCGCGCAGACCGATGCTACCGCCGCGCTGCCGTTCCAAGTGCGTCCAGCCGCGCACCAGACGCGTCGCAAGATGCCGGTGCTGAGCGAGTTCCACCTGCAGCTTGCCTTCGAAGCTGCGCGCGCGTTGCGCAAAAATATCGAGGATCAGACCGGTGCGGTCCAGCACACGGCAACTCAGGAATTTTTCCAGATTGCGTTCCTGACTGGGCGACAACGCGTGATTCACCAGCACCAGGTCCGCGCGCGTGTCCAGCACCTTGGCGCGCACTTCTTCAGCCTTGCCTTCGCCGATGAAGAAATGTGGCTCTGGAACACGCCGGTTGCCGATCACCGTGGCGAGCACTTCCGCGCCCGCGGCCTTGGCAAGTTCGGTGAATTCCTGGAGCAGCTCGGCCCCGGTTGCAGGATCGAGGATAAGGTGAACCAGAACGGCTCGTTCACCGCTCTTTGGGCGCTCAAACAAAGCGTCGCCCCGGCATGCTGTGTCAGGCGCTCTCGCCGCCCGTTTCCCCGGCATCAGCGTCGGACACTATATTCACATGCCGGCTCGGCACCACCGTGGAAATTGCGTGCTTGTATACCATCTGGCTTACGCTGTTCTTGAGCAGGATCACGAACTGATCGAAAGAGTCGATCTGCCCTTGCAGTTTGATGCCATTGACCAGATAAATAGAAACCGGCACTTTGTCCCGGCGCAGTGCGTTCAGGAAGGGTTCCTGCAGGGACTGACCTTTGGCCATGACTCATCTCCTCGTTTTAGTTATGTCCAACGTTACAGACCATACAACGGCCTGCTTTTTGTATTGAATGCGACAGCATTGTATCACAGCGTTCCTTGGGTCTGTCCTGCCAGCGCCTTGTGCACCAGGGCCTGAGCGTCCTCCGCCAGCCGCGGCGAATCGCTGTCATACCAATGCACATCCGTTTCCGCACGCAGCCAGGTCAACTGGCGTTTGGCGAAGCGGCGCGTGGCCACGACGCCGCGTTGCACCGCCGTATCCAGATCACAATCACCGTCCAGGTATTCCCAAAGCTGGCGATACCCCACTGAGCGCATGGAGGAATGGCCGCGGGTAAGATCGCCCCGGCCGCGCAAGCCCGTTACTTCCCGCAGGAAACCTGCTGCCATCATGTCCTGGAAACGCCCGGCAATGCGCGCATGCAATAGAGTGCGGCTGGCGGGCGCCACAGCTAATTTGATGAACTGGTACAACGCAGGTTTGACCGCGTCGGTCGCATGCAGTTCCGACAGAGGCCGGCCGGTGAGATAAAAAACCTCCAGTGCCCGCTGGATGCGCTGCGGATCATTCACATGGATGCGCGCCGCGGCGGCCGGATCCACCCGCACCAGTTCCGCGTGCAGGGCCGTCCAGCCCTGCTTCGCGGCGCGGGCATCCAGCCTGGCACGCAAATGCGAATCGGCAACGGGCATGTTCGCAAGCCCGTGTTGCAGCGCGTGGAAATACAACATGGTGCCGCCGGCCAGCAGCGGAATCCGCCCGGCGGAAGTGACCTCCGCCATGCTGGCAAGTGCATCCTCGCAAAACCGGCCGACGGAATAACTTTCCGCCGGATCAAGTATGTCAATCAGCCGGTGCGGTGCGATGCGCCGGGTGGCCGCATCCGGCTTCGCGGTACCGATGTCCATGCCCCGATAAATCATCGCCGAGTCCACGCTGATGATGTCGCAGGGGAAATGCCTGACCAGCTCCACCGCCAGCGCGGTCTTGCCGGAAGCCGTGGGGCCCATGAACAGAATCGCCGGCGGCAAAGTATTCATTTGCCGCGCAGAAATAACTTGTCAAGTTCCGCCATACTGAGGCGTGTCCAGGTCGGACGCCCATGGTTGCACTGATCGGCGCGTGGCGTGCGTTCCATCTCGCGCAACAGCGCATTCATTTCCGCGAGGTTCAACTCCCGGTGAGCACGCAGCGAAGTGTGACACGCCCGCGTTGCCAGCACGTGCTCCATGGCGGCGTTGAGGCGCCGGCTCGTACCATGCTCGGCCAGGTCAGCCAGCAAGTCTTTCAACAATTGCGTCACGTCTTCATCCCGGAGCACGGTCGGTACTTCGCGAATCACCAGGGTTTCAGGTCCGCGGCGTTCTACCACGAAACCGATTTCTGCCAAACCTTTCGCGACGGACTCCGCCTGATCTGCTTCGCGACGGCTGACCACCACACTCATGGGAACCAACAGAGGTTGCGAAACCACGCGGTCGGATTCCAATGCGGCTTTCATGCGCTCGTAGGTAATACGCTCGTGCGCCGCATGCATATCCACCAGCACTAATCCATCAGTGGTCGCGGCGAGAATATAAACACCGTGCAACTGTGCCAGCGCATAACCGAGCGGCGGCACGTTCGTTGCGCTGGATGAAGTTTCCGTCACCGGCAGCGACGCAGCATGCAGTTGCGCATACGCCGCCATGTTTTCTGCGATGCGCAATGACATGGGCTGCTGCGTATGCGGGCCCGCATAAGCAGCAGGGGGGTGTGTCTGGAGAATCTGTGTGGGCGCGTGCTGCGCTGAAGCATGCGGGGTAGTGTCTTTCAAGGCCGCTTCCACGGTCCGGAACACATAGTCGTGCACCAGCCGGCCGTCGCGGAACCGCACTTCGTATTTGGCCGGATGGGCGTTCACATCCACCCGCGCCGGATCCAGTTCCAAATACAGCACATAGGCTGGATGCCGGCCGTGGAACAGCATGTCGTGATACGCCAGTTTCACCGCGTGCGCCAGCAGCTTGTCGCGCACCATGCGACCGTTCACGTAGAAATACTGCAGGTCCGCCTGGCTGCGCGAGAACGTGGGCCGCGCAATCCAGCCTCGCAGGATCAGTCCGGTCATGGCATGGGTCAAATGCAGAGCCTGGGCCACAAATTCCCTGCCCAGCAACACCGCCACCCGCTGCTCATGTTCACGCTGCTCGCCGGCGGCGTTGAGTGCGTACACGCCGCGGCCGTTGTGACGCGCGTGCAACGCCACATCCATGCGCGCCAGTGCCAGGCGCCGCAATACCGTATCCACGTGGCTGAATTCCGTGTGTTCGCTCTTCAGAAACTTGCGTCGCGCCGGCGTGTTGAAAAACAATTCGCGCACTTCCACAGTGGAACCAATGGGATGCGGTGCAGGTGAGGGTGCGCTGTAATGACCATGGCCGTCGCCTTCGATGCGCCAGCCGTGTTCGTCCTCGCGGGTGCGTGACGTGAGGCTCAATCTTGCCACGGCGCCGATACTGGGCAGTGCCTCGCCGCGAAAACCCAGCGTCGCTACCCGTTCCAGATCCTCGAGACTCGCGATCTTGCTGGTGGCATGGCGCGCCACCGCCAGCGCCAGTTCATCCTTGGG
>JBOIAY010000157.1:0-12546 GCA_050739255.1 Gammaproteobacteria bacterium | reverse complement strand
GGATAGCTGAAGACAGATTTCTCATTGACCCCCTCCACACAAGGTGAAGCAACGGGACTCGAATGATTATGAAAGCGAAGATAGGCCCTTGGGCAAGGGGGTGTCCAGTGCTTACTTGCCGCGGTAGGTGATGCGGCCTTTGGTGAGGTCGTAAGGAGTCAGTTCCACAGTGACCCGGTCACCGGTGAGGATGCGGATATAGTGCTTGCGCATGCGGCCGGAGATGTGGGCGAACACCACGTGGCCATTATCCAATTCCACCCGGAAGGTAGTGTTGGGCAGGGTTTCGATGACCTTGCCTTCCATCTCGATATTTTCTTCTTTCGGCATACACCCTCAAGTTTTGCTGACAGAGCCTCAAGCGACCTGATGGGCCGTTCCAAGGCGCGCAGATTTTGCCGGAATTACGGGGTATGTTCAACTAGAACCTATCTCAAAACTGCTACGCTGGGCTTAACTTTGTTGCGCACTGGCTCGAAACGCTCATGTACTGGCGTGTACACTCCATTTTCTCGCCGCCGCCGCCGCGTTCTGCCTACGCTCGCGACGTTTTGAGATAGGCTCTAATCGACGTTTCGGGGCACGCGCTCCCAGCCGTCGCTGGTGAGTTGTTCGAAGGGGCGAAAGCGATTCTTGTAGGTCATTTTGCGGCTGGCGGCGACCCAGTAACCCAGATACAGCCAGTCCAGTCCACGGCGCCGGGCTTCACCGATTTCCCAAAGGATCGCAAAGGTGCCGAGACTGCGATACGGCAGTTCCGGTGTATAAAAGGTGTACACTGCGGACAGGGCATTATCCAGTGTGTCCACTACGGCAACGGCCATGAGCCGCGCATGCAGCCACAGTTCGGCGAAACAGGTCGTGCGGCTTTGTCCCGTGAGAAAGCTGGCATAGTCCGCCGGTGAGGAATGATCCATGCCGCCGCCGGGATGCTTCCAAGCCATATATCGTTGATAAAGAGCGAAGTGTTCGGGAATGAATTCCGCTGGACGTAGCCGAATATCCATATCGCGGTTCCGTTTCCAGGCACGCCGCTGGCTTCGGTCGGGTTGGAAATCCCGCACCGGAATCCGTACCGGCACGCAGGCGTGGCAGTGTTCGCAGCCGGGACGATACAGATACGGTCCGCTGCGGCGAAAGCCCTGCTGGATGAGACGGCTGTAAACATTATTTTGGGACGCGGTCCGCGGATCCAGGAAAATCGTGCGTGCCGAGCGGCCGGGCAGATAGGTACAGACGTGCTCCGGCGACAGAAACAGCGGAAGATCGTTATGGATTGCGTCCTGCATCAGAACTCCAGCGGGACATCAAATCGCCATGGACTGTTACGAACTTGCAAAGTGGCGTAACGGTTCAGCAACTCCAAAAATTTTGTTCTTGAAATCAAAATGCTGCCGAGACGTGCGAGGTGCTCTGATTGCATCTGGCAGTCGAGGAGCTTGAAGCCCCACATGTCGAGTTGCCGTGTCAAACAGGCGAGGGCAATCTTGGAGGCGTTGGTACGGTGGCTGAACATAGATTCAGCAAAGAATACGCCTCCCAAGGCCACGCCATAAAGCCCACCTATCAGCTCGCCATCCATGCGGATTTCCAGCGAGTGAGCATGGCCGAGCCGGTGCAATTCCGTATAGGCCGCCTGCATGGCCGGCGTGATCCAGGTACCGGGCTCCGCTTGATTGCGGCGGGGAGCCGCGCAAGCAGCAACGACTTCACTGAATGCGGTATCAAAACTGGCTTCAAATCCTCCATGCCGCGACCGCTTTCGCAGTGAATGGCTGATATGGAAGTTATCCTGGAAAAATACTGCGCGTGGATCCGGTGACCACCATAGAATCGGCTGGCCTTCGCTGTACCAGGGAAATATCCCGTGACGATAGGCAAACAGTAGGCGTTGTGGAGAAAGATCGCCACCGGCTGCCAGCAAGCCATCAGGATTGCGTAGCGCGCGACACGCATCCGGGAAAGTCTCCGGTGAACTGTCGGGCGGCATCCAGAAAAGTTCAAGAATGGGCTGGCGCACAGGTTTATACCCTAAGGAACCTCTGAATAATTCGTCACTCCCACGAAAGCGGGGGTCCTGGGATATGATTTTCCCGTGTTCCCACTTTCGCGGGAACGACAGAAATGGAATAAATCAGGGTTTCCAAAATTTGCTCAAAGAGGGCATTGGCGAGGTCTAATCATGCAAGCTTGATTCAAGTATCACAAGACCGGCAGCACTAGCCTCATCTGTATGTTCCTTTTGCCATGAGCAGTAAGACGTTTCTTTGTGGAATGGCAGATGTTGATTTGCTTCATGCATGTACGCATCCACCATGTGGGTTTCCCTGTTCAGGAAATCGGCAATAGCTTTTCTGAATGTGGGTTCGGCGATCCAATGGATTGACCAGGTGGCGGTAGGTTCGAAGCCGCGGCTCAGCTTGTGTTCGCCCTGGGTGCCGGGATTGAAGTGCAATAGCCCTTCGCGGATGCAGTATTCAATCCACTGATAATAACAGGTCTCGAAATGCAGGCTGTGAAATTCGTGTTCACAGCCCCAGTGACGGCCGTAGAGTGTATTTTTATCCCGGAAGCAGATGGCGCAGGCCACTGGTGCCGCATTGAGCAATGCAAAGTTTACTAGCAGCGCATCCCGCATTGTCTCTATGATCTCGGCAAAGAACGCGCGGTTGAGATAAGCGGGCCGGCCACGTTTGGCATAGGTGGCAGAGTAGAAACGGTAAAGCGCATCCAGCAGCGGCTCATCCAGTTCGCAGCCACGGTATATCCGGTGACGAATGCCGGCCTCGCTGACACGGCGACGTTCACGCCTGATTTTCTTGCGTCTCTCCGCGGACAGCGTATTCAAATATCCATCGAAGTCATTGTAGTCGCGATTATGCCAGTGGAATTGGCAGTCCTTGCGAGGCATGAATCCATAATCAATCCAGGACTGGATTTCATTCCCGGTTGGAAACAGGCAATGAACAGATGAAGCGCGATGTTCCGCTGCAAGCTCGAGGGCCTTGCTGATCAGTGTGTTTGCGATGCTTGATCGGTCTGTATGTGGCGCCATCAAAAGACGCGGGCCGGCAACAGGCGAAAACGGGATCGCGGAAACAAGTTTTGGATAGTACCGCAGGCCGGCGCGCTGATACGCCTCAGCCCAAGCCCAGTCAAAGACATATTCGCCATAGGAATGGGATTTAAGGTACAGGGGCAGGGCGCCGAGTATGCTTCCGGCATCGCCAGCACAGGTAAGATGCTGTGGTTGCCAACCAGTCCCAGCGCTGATACAACCGCTATGTTCCAGAGCGGCCAGAAACTGATGCTGCAGAAATGGATTGTTGCCAGCAAGCCGATTCCAGTCAGCCGGGGAAATGGAAGCAATGGAATCGTGGACTTGGAGTTTCACACCGCGCAGCTTAACGTTGCTCAGAGTTCGGGAATAGGGCGTGCTTGCGCGTCCTGGATTTGGATTCAAGGTTTGCGCGCGAGACCGTCCAGGTATTTTTCTGCGTCCAGTGCCGCCATGCAGCCGGTGCCCGCAGAAGTCACCGCTTGGCGGTAAATCTGGTCCATGACGTCACCGGCGGCGAACACGCCGGATACGCTGGCGGCGGTGGCGTTGCCGGCGATACCGCTCTTCACGGTGATGTAGCCGTTTTTCATATCCAACTGGCCCTCGAACAACTGCGTGTTGGGCGTATGGCCGATGGCGATGAACACGCCTTTGGAATGCACTTTTTGTGTCTTATCCTGCTGCTTGGTGCTGCGGACCTGGATACCGGTAACGCCGGAGTCGTTCCCCAGCACTTCGTCCAGGGTATGGTTCCAGAGGATTTCCACGTTGCCGTTTTTTGATTTTTCAATCAACTCGTTGGCGAGGATTTTCTCGGCACGGAATGTGTCGCGCCGATGCACCACCGTCACTTTTGATGCGATATTGGCAAGATACAGGGCTTCTTCCACGGCGGTATTGCCGCCGCCGATTACCGCCACATGCTGGCCTTTATAGAAGAATCCGTCGCAGGTGGCGCAGGCGGACACGCCTCGGCCCTTGTAGGCTTCCTCGGAAGGCAGGCCGAGATATTTTGCAGTCGCGCCGGTGGCGATGATGAGCGCGTCGCAGGTATAGATGCCCTGATCGCCGCTGAGATGGAAGGGCCGCGCGGTCAGATCCACTTTGTTGATATGGTCAAAAACCACCTCGGTCTTAAAACGCAACGCATGCTTGAGCATGCGTTCCATGAGCGCCGGGCCGAGGAGACCTTCCACATCGCCGGGCCAATTATCCACTTCGGTGGTGGTCATGAGTTGGCCACCCTGCTCAATGCCGGTGATGAGCATCGGCTTCAGATTCGCGCGAGCAGCATAGACCGCGGCGGTATAACCGGCGGGACCTGAACCCAGAATGATCAGGCGGCGGTGTCCGGACCCCATGTCAGTACCCTCCGTGAGTCGCGTTGCACGTTAAAAGATGATGGCCGCAAGGCACGACACGCCGACTATAGAAACCTATGGTCAAGTGGCGCAACGCAGCGGACGCACCTTTTAACCGCAACCCTTCGGGACGGGGCGATTTGTGCACAACTCGGCGTTGCTCACCGCTTATTGGGGGCGGCCCAACGGCGCGACTCGCGCCTTGATCTGCGCACAAATCACGCACCGTCGCGGCCATGTAGGGTACTGACATGGGGTCCAGTGTGCTCATGTATAATTGGTCTCCGGACCACTCAGTTGGCGTGCCGCGACGGTATTTTCAAGTCAGCGGCGAGATTTTCAACACTTTTTGCCGTTAAAACGAGCGCACTCTGCGCCCGGTTTTACGTCAAGAACCTGTTTTAAGGAGAGTTTCCGAACCCACGCTCCTGCACGTCCCGCCGAGAAGCGGGGCATGAGTGCTTGGGTTCCAACGTATTTCCCGAGCAGCTGTGTGTCACAAAGAGCCACGCAACCGCATAATTGTTTCATGGTAACGAAATTTCCGTGTGAGCTAAAGGAGTCATCATGCGCATTGGTATTCCCCGAGAATTGAAATCGCTTGAAGGCCGAGTTGGCCTGATCCCGGCCGCGGCCGCGGAGCTGGTTCGTCATGGCCATCAAGTATTCATCGAGAAAGACGCCGGCATCAAGAGCGGTTACAGCGACGAGCATTACCGCGCTGTAGGCGTGGAGGTGCTGCCATCCGCCGCTGAGGTGTACGGCAAGGCGGAGATGATCGTCAAGGTCAAGGAGCCCATCGAGGCGGATCTGAAGCTGCTGCGCAAGGAGCATCTGCTGTTTTGCTACCTGCATCTGGCGGCACTGCCGCAACTCACCGATACGCTCAAGAAGATAGGCCTGACTGCTGTTGCCTTCGAGACCGTGGAGGTGGACGGCCGCACGCCGCTCTTGGCGCCCATGAGCGACATCGCGGGACGGCTCGCCATCCAGGTAGGCACCCATCTTTTGCACCAGCCCCAGGGCGGCAAAGGCATCCTGTTGGGCGGTGTGCCGGCGGCCAAGCGCGGCCACGTGGTGATCGTCGGTGCGGGAGTGGCGGGTGGTGCCTCCACCGCGGTGGCGGCGGGTATGGGTGCGGAAGTGACCGTGTTCGACATTTCCCGCGACCGCATGGAGCGCATGCGTGAGCTGGGGCCGAATGTCACCGCCCTGTATCCCCACAAGGCAGACATTGCCGAAGCCGTGAAATTTGCCGATATCGTCGTGGGCGCGGTGCTGGTGACCGGCGAAAAAGCACCTCACGTGGTGTCGGCGGACATGGTCAAGGCCATGCAGCCGGGCAGCGTGGTGGCGGATATTTCGGTTGATCAAGGCGGCTGCATCGAGACCACCAAACCCACCACATGGGAAAAGCCCACCTACGTCTGGGAAGGTGTGATCCATTTCACCGTCACCAACATGCCAGGGGCCGTGCCGCGCACGTCCTCCCAGGCACTGTCAGCGGCCATCACGCCGTACGCTCTGCGGCTGGCGGCGGGCGGTTGGCGGGACCACGAACCCCTGCGCATGGGCATCAATGTGGAAGGCGGCAAAGTGGTGCATCCCGCGTTGCTAAAGTGATAGAAAACATATATAAACTAGCAAGTTATATCAACTTCTTAAAATCAGGTTGAAACGTGGCGCAGGCGACGCGCAAGGAAACAACCCGCTCACCCATCGCTATCCATCTGGCCCAAGGCCTCAAGGAGGCTGCCCTGTGGGTGTTTGTCGCGATCGCTGTTTTGGTATTCATCTGCCTCGCCACGTACAGCCCGCACGATCCTGGCTTCTCCTTCAGCGGTACGGTGGGGCATGTGCATAACGCCATCGGCCCGGTAGGTGCCTGGCTGTCGGATTTCCTGCTGTTTCTGATGGGCTATCCGGCATATCTCTTTCCCATCTTGCTGGCCTGGGGCGGCTGGATGATTTTCCGCACCCGCAAGTCCACCGAACCGGTCAATACACTGCATCTGGCCATGCGCATCGGTGGGTTGATTCTGGCCCTGCTCACGGCGAGCGGTCTGGCTTCCATCAACTGGCATGTTGGAGCCGGGACTTTGCCGGTGGATGCGGGGGGTGTGTTCGGCGATTTTATCGGAAAGGGCCTGGCGCGCGGCTTGAGCGATCTCGGCGCCACGCTTTTGCTGCTGGCCCTGTTTTTCAGCGCCGTGACGGTATTCACGGGTCTGTCCTGGATAGCGGTCATGGACCGTACCGGCCGGTTCAGCGTGACGCTGGTGGAACGAGTCCGTAATCGCTGGGGTTGGCTGCGGGAAGCCATCCGGGCGCGCCGTGCCCGCGATCAGCAGGTGGAAATTATCCGGTTGCGCCAAGAAGAAGTGCAAAGGCGGCCCAGGCCGCGCATCGAACCTGTGATGAAAGCGATACAACCGGGTCCACGGGTGGAACGCGAGCGCCAGGTGCCGCTATTTGAACCTTCGCCGAATGCGGAATTACCGCCGCTGGCCTTGCTGGACAATCCGCCGCCCAAGGTGGACGGCTATTCTGAAGCCGCACTGGAGGCGCTGTCACGCCAGGTGGAACTAAAGCTCAGGGATTTCGGCATCGAAGTGCAGGTGGTGGCGGTGAACCCCGGTCCGGTAGTCACGCGCTTCGAGTTGCAGCCGGCGCCGGGCGTGAAGGTGAGTCAGATCACCAATCTTTCCAAGGACCTGGCGCGGGGTCTGTCCGCCATCAGCGTGCGCGTGGTGGAAGTGATTCCCGGCAAATCCGTGGTGGGCCTGGAAATTCCCAATGAATTCCGCGAACTGGTGACGTTGGGGGAAATCCTCAAATCCGGCGAATACGACGATTCCCGCTCACCGCTGACTCTGGCGCTTGGCAAGGACATCGGTGGCAATCCGGTGGTGGCGGATCTGGAGCGCATGCCGCATCTGTTGATCGCCGGTACCACCGGCTCGGGCAAATCCGTGGCCTTGAACGCCATGATCCTGAGTCTGCTGTACAAGGCCACCAGTGAGCACACGCGGCTCATCATGATTGATCCCAAGATGCTGGAGTTATCGGTCTATGAAGGCATCCCGCATCTGCTGACGCCGGTGGTCACGGACATGAAAGAGGCCGCCAACGCGTTGCGCTGGTGCGTGGCGGAAATGGAACGCCGCTATCGTTTGATGGCGGCCGTGAGTGTGCGCAATCTCGCGGGATATAACCGCAAGGTGAAGGAGGCCATGGACGCCGGCAAATCCATCCCTGATCCTTTGCTCAAGACAGAACAGCAAAATGAATTGAGCGATTCCGAGATTCCACACCTTGCGCCCTTGCCCAGCATCGTGGTGGTGGTGGACGAACTGGCCGATCTCATGATCGTGGTGGGCAAGAAGGTGGAAGAGCTGATTACGCGCCTGGCGCAGAAAGCGCGCGCGTCCGGCATTCATCTGGTGCTGGCCACGCAGCGTCCTTCGGTGGACGTGATCACCGGTTTGATCAAGGCCAACATCCCGGCACGCATCGCGTTCCAGGTATCTGCGCGCGTGGACTCCCGCACGATTCTTGATCAGCAAGGCGCCGAATCCCTGCTGGGACACGGCGACATGCTGTTCCTGCCGCCCGGCACACCGGTGCCGATGCGCGTGCACGGTGCGTTCGTGAGCGATCAGGAAGTACATGCCATCGTGGCGCATCTCAAACGCAAGGGTGCGCCGCGTTACATGGATGAGATTCTGCACGGTCCGCTGGATTCCCTGCCCGGAATTCCAGGATTTGGCGATGCCGGCGAGGGCAGTGCGGACGCGGAGTCAGATCCACTCTACGACCAGGCGGTGCGTATCGTCACGGAATCGCGACGCGCGTCCATTTCCGGCGTGCAGCGGCGGCTTAAGATCGGCTACAACCGTGCCGCACGCATGATCGAGCAAATGGAATCAGCCGGTATCGTCGGATCCTTGCAGACCAACGGTATGCGCGAGGTGCTGGTAGCGCCTCCGCCTGGCTCGGAAGGTGAGGAGTAAGGCGTGAGGGCGAAATGGGGTGATGAGCGACTGGCTCATCACCCCGTCGAGCGGGCATACAGGGGCACATCGCGAAGCGGTGAGCGGGCTGCCAAGGATGGCAGCCCTGGACCTGAACGCGAAGCATGGATGCGCAGCGGTCAGGGATGCCCTGGGCTTTCAGGCGAAGCAGGAATGCGCAGTCTGAAAGGAGGGGTGAGGTGAAAGAAATTCAGGAGAAGCATGTGCGTCTTCATAAATTGATAATTACCCTGGCCGCTGTGGTGGCGTTTTTACCTCTGGCTGTGCAGGCAGCGCAGCCGGACACGGCCATCCGGCAAATGCAATCGTTTCTCAAGAACGTGCACAGCCTCAAGGCGGATTTCTCCCAGGTAGTGCTGGACGCAAATCTGCAACAGGTAAAAAAATCCGTGGGGACCTTGATCATCAAGCGTCCGGACCGTTTCCGCTGGGACTACGCCACGCCCAACAAGGAAATTATTGTCGCCGACGGCAAGCGTGTCTGGATATACGACGTGGAGCTGCAGCAGGTCACTGTCAAGCCGCTGAATGGTACCTTGGCCGCCAGTCCGGCGGTGCTGCTGTCAGGTTCTAATGATGTATCCAAGAGTTTTACGGTCAAGGATCTCGGCGAAGAGAATGGCCTGGACTGGGTAGGGCTCACACCCAAGGTTCAGGATACGGATTTTGAAAATGTGAAGCTGGGGTTCAGGGGTAATAACGTTTCCGTGATGGAGCTCAAGGACGCTCTCGGCAATCTCACTCGCATTACCTTCAGTCATCTTGTGCTGAACCCGGCGCTGCCGGACAGCCTGTTCCAGTTCATACCACCGCCCGGCGCGGATGTGATCGGCGATACCGGAAAGACCAGGTGATAACGGGAAATCGTGGTGGAAAATAGTCTCCTGCAGCGCACGTGGCTGGTCATGGGATTTGTGTTGCTAGTTTTCGTCATCTGGATAACATTGACGCCACAGCCACCCAGGATTCCGGTGATTTTCCCGCGCTTCGACAAGGCGGGTCATTGCCTGGCTTACGTTGCGCTGATGGCATGGTTTTCGGCGGCATTGACGGGACGCGCCTGGCTCGTGCGGCTCATGATCGCATTCATTGTCCTAGGCGGCGTGCTGGAAATTCTGCAGGGCTTTACCGGGCGCGACCCGGGCTGGTTTGACTGGTTTCTGGATTCTATTGGCGTGGTGGTCGGCGCCCATTGGCCGCGCATCTGGCTTGCTCGTTTGCGTGAATATCTGATGACGCGCCATGCCCGCAGCGCATGACAGCCGGCCGCTGGCGGATCGCATGCGACCGCGCAGCGCTGCGGAATTCATCGGCCAGACCCATCTGCTCGGTCCCGGCAAACCGCTGAGCAGCGCACTGGAGAGCGGCCATCTGCATTCCATGATCTTCTGGGGTCCACCGGGCACCGGCAAGACCACGTTGGCGCGCATGCTGGCGGATAGTTGCCGCGCGGATTTCATCGCATTATCAGCAGTGATGGCGGGCGTCAAGGACGTGCGCGCGGCCGTGGATCAGTCTCATTCGCGGCGCAACGAAGCGGGTGTCGGCACCGTCTTGTTTCTGGACGAAGTGCATCGCTTCAACAAATCCCAACAAGACGCTTTTTTGCCCTTTGTGGAAGACGGTACGCTCACCTTCATCGGTGCGACTACCGAGAACCCGTCGTTTGAATTGAACAATGCGCTCCTGTCCCGCGCACGTACCTATATATTGAAACCGCTGGAAACGGCCGATATCCGCCGCATTATTGATGTGGCTCTGACGGACACCGAGCGCGGTCTGGGCGCGCGACATATCGAGCTGGCGGAGGCGCTACGCGATGAACTGGCCGCCGCCGCGGACGGTGATGCCCGACGCGCGCTTAATTTTCTTGAGCTGGCGACGGACTTGGCCGAGCTGGTGAACGGACGTGAAACCATCAGCGAAAAGACTGTCCGCGACGTGATTTCAGGCGGCCTGCGCCGCTTCGACAAACACGGTGAGCTGTTCTATGACCAGATTTCCGCGCTGCACAAATCCGTGCGTGGCTCCTCGCCGGACAGTGCGCTCTACTGGCTGGCGCGCATGCTGGACGGCGGCTGTGATCCTCTATATATAGCGCGCCGCGTGGTGCGCATGGCCTCCGAGGACATCGGCAACGCCGACCCACGGGCGCTGGCCCTGGCCCTGGATGCCTGGGATGTGCAGGAGCGGCTGGGCTCGCCGGAAGGTGAACTGGCCATTGCCCAGGCGGTGGTGTATCTCGCCTGCGCCGCCAAAAGTAACGCGGTTTATACCGCCTTCGGTGAGGCCATGGCGGACGCCAAACAATACGGCACGCAGGAAGTGCCGCTGACCTTGCGCAACGCACCCACCAAACTTATGAAGGGCCTGGGCTATGGACGCGATTACCGCTATGCGCACGACGAAGAAGACGCCTATGCGGCGGGGGAGAACTATTTTCCGGAAGCAATGCCGCGGAAAACCTATTATCATCCGGTTGCACGCGGCCTTGAGATCAAGATCGCAGAGAAGCTCGCAGAACTGCGCAGCCGCGACGAAGCAGCTCGCAAAAAAACCTAAATTCAGAATAAATAAACAACATGCTGGATCCAAAATTATTGAGGAGTGATCTGGAGGGAATTGCCCATGCGCTTGCGCGCCGTGGCTTCAAGCTGGACACAAAAGCCTATGCTGCCCTTGAAAATCAGCGCAAGGAGATCCAGACGCGCATGGAGCAGTTGCGTAACGAGCGCAATATCCGTTCCAAAGAGATCGGCAAGCTCAAGGCTTCCGGCCAGGATGTGGCGCCGCTGCTCAAGCAGGTCGCCACACTCGGCGATGATCTGAGAACTGCTGAAGCGGAATTCAGCCATGTGGAAACCGAACTTGAGGCAATCCAGCTCGGGCTGCCGAATCTCTTGCATGAGAGCGTCCCAGAGGGCAAGGATGAAAGTGCCAATCAAGAGATACGCAAGTGGGGCACACTGCCGAAATTCAGCTTTCCGCCAAAGGACCACGTTGATCTGGGCGCTATTGGCGGTCGTATGGATTTCGAGTCTGCCGCGAAACTTGCCGGTGCACGATTCGTGGTGCTCAGGGGTGCATTGGCAAAGCTGCACCGTGCGTTGATCCAATTCATGCTGGACCTGCACACCCGCGAACATGGTTACGAAGAAGTTTATGTTCCTTACTTGGTCAGTGCCGATTCCCTGCGCGGTACCGGCCAGTTGCCGAAGTTCTCGGAAGACCTGTTTGCGCTGCAAGGAGAGCACAGGTATTTCCTGATTCCGACTGCCGAAGTACCAGTCACGAATCTGGTACGGGATGAAATCCTCGAAGCTGATACCTTACCGCGCAAGTATGTGGCACATACCCCATGTTTCCGGGCGGAAGCAGGCGCTGCCGGCAAGGATACCCGCGGCATGATCCGCCAGCATCAGTTCGAGAAAGTGGAACTGGTGCAGATGACGCGGCCGGTAGATTCGTACAAAGCTCTGGAAGAGCTGACCGGACACGCAGAAACGGTTCTGCAGAAACTGGAATTGCCGTACCGCGTGGTGGCATTGTGTGCTGGCGATATCGGCTTCGCGGCAGCCAAGACCTACGATTTGGAAGTCTGGCTACCGGGTCAGAAACGCTATCGGGAGATATCCTCCTGCAGCAACTGCACGGATTTTCAGGCGCGGCGCATGCTGGCACGCTGGCGCAATCCGGATTCCGGCAAACCGGACACACTGCACACGTTGAACGGTTCGGGCGTGGCCGTAGGCCGTGCGCTCATCGCCATCATGGAAAACTACCAGGACAAGGATGGCCGTATCCACATCCCTGCCGCTTTGCACGCCTATATGGGTGGAGTCACCGTTATATAATGCCGCCTGCATCAGCGCCGGAGGGGTGACCGAGTGGTTGAAGGTACCGGTCTTGAAAACCGGCAAGGGCGCAAGCCCTTCGTGGGTTCGAATCCCACCCCCTCCGCCATATTTAGCGCAGGGTATTGCGTGTCAATTGCGACAGCAGACAACGGAGCTAATATTCGAACCCACGAAGGAATATATTGATCGGGTTCGACAAATTCGCCGGGAGCGAATTTGAACCGCGCGTAGCG
>JBOIAY010000156.1:0-3365 GCA_050739255.1 Gammaproteobacteria bacterium | reverse complement strand
GAACACAAATCCCTGGAACAGATATTCATAGACCTGACTGCCACCGACGAATCCGGCGTGACGCCCATCCAGGAACGTGCCGCATGATGATCCTCACTATCGCTGGACGCGAACTCAAGCATTTATTCCTGTCGCCGCTTGCCTGGTGTGTGCTGGCGGTCATCCAGTTCATCGTTGCCTGGATGTTTCTGGTGCAGGTGGATAATTTTCTCAAGTTCGCGCCAACACTCGCCGGCATGGCCAGCGCGCCGGGTGTAACCGACGCAGTTGCAGCACCGATGTTCAGCGCCGCAAGCGTCGTGATGCTGTTGGTGGTGCCGATCATGAGCATGCGACTTATCGCCGAGGAGCGTCGCAGCGGTACCCTGAGCCTGCTGTTGTCGGCGCCGGTGAGCATGACCGAAATTGTGCTGGGCAAATACCTCGGGCTTCTGATCTTCCTGCTTATCATGCTGGCGCTGATCACGCTCATGCCGCTGTCGCTCGCGGTCGGCACACATCTTGACTATGGCAAGCTGTTTTCCGGCGTGCTGGGGCTGGGATTGTTGCTCGGTGCGTTCGCCGCAGCCGGCCTGTTCATTTCCACCCTGACGAAACAGCCGGTGGTTGCCGCGGTGAGCAGTTTTGGTTTGCTGCTGCTGCTGTGGATCATCAGTTGGGCGGGGCGCGGCGACGATCGCTTCAGTCCAGTGTTTCATTACCTGTCAATGCTGGATCACTACAGCACTCTTTTGGGTGGCGCATTCGACACCTCGGACGTGCTGTATTACGTGCTGTTCATCGTCACCTTCCTGGTGCCCAGCATCCGCCGGCTGGATGCGTACCGTCTGCAACACTAGCCATAATTCATGCGCGTTACCCGCAAATCCCGTCTGCAACTTCGTGCCCAGAACTGGGGCTTCGTGATCCTGTTCCTCGTGGTCATCGGTCTCATCGCCTGGCTCAGCACACGCTACGTGTATCAGGCCGATTGGACTTACGGACACCGTGATTCGCTGTCGCCGGCGAGCGTGCTATTGCTCAAGACGCTCAAGAGTCCCCTGAGCTTCACCGCCTACGCGCGTGACAACCAATCCTTGCGCGAGGCTATCCGGCGTTTCGTGGGGAAATATCGGGCGGTGAAGCAAAACACCAGTCTGAGTTTCGTGAACCCCGACACCAATCCCCAGGAAGCCCGCAGCGCAGGTATTACCGCCGACGGCGAACTGGTGATCGGCTACCAGGGCCGCACGGAAAAAATCACGCGGATCAACGAAGTCAATGTGTCCAACGCCATCGAGAGTATCGCGCGTGCCGCGGATCGTTTCGTGGTGTTCCTCACTGGCGACGGCGAACGCGATCCCCTTGGCCAGCACAATTTCGATCTGGGGGATTTCGGCGCCCAGCTGACCCAGAAAGGTCTCAAGGTGGAAACCCTGAACCTGGCCGCGACGCCCAGCATCCCCACCAACACCGCAGTGCTGGTGATCGCCGGACCCCAGACCAATCTGCTGCCGGGCACGGTCAATATCATCCTTGACTACGTGAAACGCGGCGGCAATCTTCTATGGCTGAGTGACCCCGGCCCGTTGTACGGCCTCGAACCGCTGGCGCAGGCTCTCGGCATCAGCTTCGACAAGGGCACCATCGTTGATCCGGATTCACAGCTCTTCGGCATCACCAATCCCACCGTGATCCTGGTGGCCAAGTACAAGCCGGGTGCCACCATCACGCGCGATTTCAATACCGCCACTCTGTTCGCCGGCGCCACCGCCATCGCCACTAGTCCAGGCAGCGGCTGGCAGACAGATGGATTTCTCCAAACGTTGCCGCGCAGTTGGCTGGAAACCGGCAAACTGCAGGGGGATGTAAAATACGATCCGGTCCACGGCGACAAACTCGGGCCGCTGACCATCGGCGTCAGCCTCACGCGCGAAGTGCAGATCCCGGCAGCCGGCAAAACCAGCCAGGACAAACCCGCAGAGCAGCGCGTGGTCGTGACCGGTGACGGGGATTTCCTCTCCAACGCCTACCTCAACAACGGCGGCAATCTGGCACTGGGACTCAACATCTTCAACTGGCTGGCACACGAAGACAGTTTCCTCAACATCAACCCGCAGTCCGCGCCGGATCGAACCCTGAGCCTGTCGCGCACATCCGAATCCCTCATCAGCATCGGCTTCCTGTTCGCGCTGCCGCTGTTCCTGCTCGCCTGCGGTTTCATCATCTGGGCGCGCCGGCGTCGTGCCTGAGCGTATCCGCGCACTGCCATGAAAATCCGCTGGTGGCTGAACATCGCGCTGGTAATCGTCATCGTGGTGCTCACGGCCTTGATTTACTTCAAACCGGGGACGCACAAACCGGCGCCACCGGTTGCACTCACCACGCTCAATGCCTCGGACATCACGTCCATCAAGATTGCCCGCGGACACGATCCAGTGACGCAGTTGGTGCGCGATGGCGCCAACTGGCAGATGCTTTCTCCGGTCAAAACCCCGGCTGCCCAATATCTGGTGAAGGCGCTGCTGGACGCCATCCATGCGCAAGTCAAAAGCAGTTTTCCGGCCAAGCAGGCGGATCTGGTCAAATACGGCCTGAATCCGCCGCAGGTACGCTTATGGCTCAACGGCACCGAATTCGATTTCGGCGATGCCGAACCACTCAATAATTACCGCTACGTGAAGACCGGCGATGCCATTCATCTCATCGCCGGTCTGCTGTATTTCCGCATCAACCACGGACCTTTGTGGTGGGCCAGCAAACGCTTGTTACCGGACGGCGCGCGCGTCATCGGTCTGCAACTGCCGGACGCCACGCTCACGCTCAAAGACGACAAATGGCAACTAGCGCCCGCGAACCCGGCCATTCCCTCCGATGCGATCCAGTCCCTGGTGGACAACTGGAAAAACGCTCAAGCCATCGGCACGGACAAAATGGCACAGGGCAAACCACAAGGCGAAGTAGCGGTTGAACTCGCCGGTGACAGCCAGCCGTTGCGCTTTGTGATTCTCGAGGATCCGGACTTTCTGGTGCTGGCGCGTCCGGATCTGGGCTTGCAATACGACCTCGACAGCGGCCAGCGTCCGGCCTTGCTGGAGTTGAAACCTGTCAAGGCCTCTGCCACTCCCTCGACAAAATCAGGCAAGTTGCGCGATCATCGGAAATCGCCGAATCCCACCCACTGACACAGTATTGCCAGCATGTTCGTATAAGGAATCCCCGCGTGCCTGAATTGCCGGAAGTGGAGACCACACGCCGCGGCATCGAGCCACATTTGCTGGGCCACGTAGTCACTACAGTCAAAGTGCGCGAGCGGCGCTTGCGCTGGCCGGTGCCGGCAGCGCTGATAAAAACGCTACCCGGCCAATGCATCAAGACGGTCACGC
>JBOIAY010000155.1:0-8733 GCA_050739255.1 Gammaproteobacteria bacterium | reverse complement strand
GAGTGTCACCGGCCTGGTGACGGGGTTCTCCAATATACAGAACCTGACTGGCGGCAGCGGCAACGACAGTTTTGTCCTGGCGGGTGGGAGCGTAACAAACATTGATGGGGGTGCCGGCAGCAACACGCTCACCGGAGATAATAATGGAGATGCCTTCACACTCAATGGCAGCAACAGCGGTAACGTGACGAGCGGAGCGGCCACACTAGTGGGTGGGTTCAGTGATATTGAGAATCTCAGCGGAGGCGGCGGCAACGACAGTTTTGTGTTCAAGAGCGGCGGTTTCCTGGGCGGTAACCTCATCGGTGGTGGTGGCGGCGATGCACTGGATTACTCGGGATACACCGGGCCGATCAGCGTCAACCTGGCTTCGGTTGGCGGTGGTGTCGGGAGCGGCACTGGAACGGCCATCGGCGGTACGTTTAGCGGCATCAGTATTCTCAAGGGTAGTTCCAGCGTGGCCGATCAGTTAACCGGTCCGAACCAGGTGAACACCTGGCAGATCACCAGCGCGAACGGCGGGACGGTGGACGGCTTCGGGTTCAACAGTATTGAGAATCTGACCGGCGGTAACAGCACCAATCAGTTCGTGCTCAATGGTGGAAACCTTTCCGGCAGTATCACCGGTGGCGCGGGTCCGGCCAGCGGCAACAGCCTGCAAGGTAACAACGTCGCTAATACTTGGACGATCACCGCCGCCAACCAGGGCACGGTCACGGGCGTCGGCGGCACATTCCTGAATATCGGCACGCTTATTGGCGGCACAGGCGCAGATGATTTCATCTTCAACAATAGTGCGACCCTGGGCGGGACACTGAATGGCGGCGGCGGCAATGACACTCTCGATTGGAGCGCCTATACCACGGCACGCAATGTGACGCTCACGGGTCTTGGCAGTCTGGATGGTGTGCAGGGTACGGAGGCGAGTATTGCCGGCGGATTCGACAACATTACGGCTATGGCAGGTGCCAACAGCACCGGTGGGTTGTTGAACAGCCTGACCGGACCCAACAGCACCAATACCTGGAACGTGACTGCGAGCAATGCGGGAACCCTCAATGGCGCATTGTCATTCAGCAATTTCCAGACCCTGACCGGCGGCGGCAGCGCGGATACATTCAATCTGGGCGCCGGCATGAGCGGCTCCATCAATGGTGGCGGCGGGTTCGATACGGCTAACATAGTGAATTCCTTCACGGCCCCGGCACCCACGCTGACGATCAATAACGTCGGCACCATCGTCGACAACGCAGACGCAACCATAACAGCTACAACCCTGGCTATTTCCGGCGCGAGCAGCATCGGTTCCGCCAGCCACCCGCTCCTGGCAAATCTCACTACCTTGCAGATTGGGACCTCCAATGGCAATGCTTTCATCAGCACCGGCAGCATTGATTTGCAAGGCATCAATCTCGGCAGCGGCAGCCTGACGCTGGTCAGCAGTGGCGCCATCACCGATACCACCGGCCAGAACGTAATAGCCGACACGCTTGATCTCACGGCAGTTACGGGCATCGGAACAGGGTCCGCGCCAATCGAGACCGTCATCAATACCTTGAATTCGGCGGTAAGCGGAACGGGTAGTATCAACGTAAACAATTCAGGCGCGATTGTCTTGGGTGCAATCAGCACGAAGAATGGCGCGATCAATTCCAATTCTTCCGGCACACTGACGGTTGACGGTCCCATTGCGAGCGGGGGCAACGGTGCAATTACCCTCATTACCAGCGGCGGCGATCTCACTACCGCCGGCAACATCACAGCCGATGGTAGCGGTGATGTGAATCTGAGCGCGACCGGAAACCTGAATCTCGACAGCAGCGTGAGTTCCGGTAATGGCACTTTGCTCCTGACAGGTGGAACCGGCGTCACCGGCAATGCCAGCAGCGTTCTTAACGGTGGTGCGGTGAATGTCAGCGCCACCAGCGGGAATATCAGCTTTGCCAGTGTGAGCAGCGGCGCGCCCGGGGGGACCATATTGACGGCGCCTGGCAGCATCAGCTTGCAGGGATTCACCACTACCCTGGGCGCGCTGACCGTCCGGAACGGCGGAACATTTCTGGTATCCGGACCGGTGAATCTTGGCGGGGCGCTGGATCAAACCGGCGCGGGTCCGGTGGTACTCGATAGCAGCATCAGCAGCCGCGGCGGCAATGTGCAGTTCGCGTCTCCGGTCACCGTGGACAGCGGTGCCGCGGCCAGCATTGCGACTGGCGGCGACATCATCTTCAATCAGAACATTACCGGGAGCGGCAACACGTCGTCTCTGGCCTTGAACAGTGGCGCTGGAAATATCAACCTGCAGGCCGCAAGTAATCTTGGAACATTAAATTTGCAGACCAGCGGTACGCTCTCGCTGGGTGGCAACCTTACCGCAAATAATCTGTTGACCGCTGGTGTGACAGGCAATGCCTTTATTACCGGTGCAAATGTAAGCATCAACACGACCGACAGCAACGTGGATTTCTCGCATGCCACCGGCATCAATGGCCTGAATGCCGGCGGCCAGTCTCTTGCCATCAACAGCGGCACCGGCAACGTGACCCTGTCGGCAGTCGGACAGAATACAAGCCTCAAGAACCTCACGGTAAATGGCGGTACGATCACGCTTGCGAACGTGACCACGGGCGGCAGCCAGTCCTACACAGGAAGCACTCAACTTGGCGGCAATCTTTCAAGTCTTTCCGGTGGCAGCGTGACGTTGAACGGTAATCTGGCGTTGCTGGCAGATGCAAGCATGAGCGCTGCTGGCGGCGGCAATATCGGCATCAGCGGCGCTGTGAACGGGACGCATGCATTGACGCTCACCACGCCGTCCGGCGCAGTTGTGTTGGGCGGAGTCGTCGGTGGCAGTTCGCCGCTGACTTCGCTTAGCGTGAACAGCGCGACTGCCAGCCTCGATTCGGTGACCACGTCGGGGACGCAGAGTTATCAGTCCGGCAGCACCCGTTTGGCGGGTGTGCTTAACAGCAAATCGGGCGCCATAAATTTCGGCGGAGTATTGGATATTGCCTCGGCTTCGACCATTCAGGCCAACGGCATCGGTTTCAACGGCGGCGCCAGCTCGGTGCGTGGCAACACCACGCTGACGCTTCTGCCGGAAACCAATGGGCTGGCCGTGAACATCGGCGGCAGCGGCAGCGGCCTGACGCTCAACAACACAGCGATGGACGGATACAACGGCGGATTATATATAGGTACCGGTCCTGGACCCGGCGGTCAACTGGTTATCAGCGTGCCGGTCGCGGCCGGCAATGTCACGGTGAACGGCAGCCTGACGCTCGGCAGTTCCGGCTCACTGCTGTTGGCGGGCATGGGTAACCTGTACCTGAACAGCGGCACCCTTACGGCCACTACGGTGACACTGATCGCCGGTAGTCAGGACAGCGTCACGCAGAACCCCGGCGCCTCGCAGACGCTGATCAATGCGAATACGGTGATACTGGTATCCGGCAGCCAAATCGGCAACCTTGGCCAGGAGGTTAATATCCAGACCACGGGCAGCACGCCTCAAGTGCAGGTCGCCACCGGTGCGATACAAACGTTCCTGCTGCCGCCAAACCTGCCGGTGGTGATCGGCCCCGCCGCCACCATCGCCGACGACATCGCTGCCCAGTTGGGCCTGTTTATTCAGGCCAACAGCCAGGTAACCAGCATCGGCCAGCAGATCGCGGCTTTGGTCCAGACCGGCGGCCTGCTGAGCGGTTTCATTGACGTGTCGCTTTTCCAGAATATCTCGCTATATGATGTCAACGGGCAGGGCATCGCGCTGCCCGTTGACCAGTGCGAGCAACCCAATAATCAGCTTTGCAGCCAATGAAGTTCGCACTAGGAAATGATTTAAATGAGGACAGTAGCGTGAATGATTCCGGGAAGAACAGGGACGGGCACAACTACGTATGTCAGCTGTGAAACATATCGTGGCATCACTGCGGCGGCGTTCGCTGAAGATCAAGGTGGGCGATACCAATGAAGTCTTTGTGTCGCCAGATGAACTGATACAGTTCCTTAATGGACGTCTTGTGGTGCCAGACGAACGCTTGCAGGAGTTCGCGCGTCTCGATGAGCATGCCCTGCAGCGCGAAGCGCGCAAAATGCTGCAAGCGCATCAGAATGTCATGGATATCATGGTAAGCGCGAAAGAGGCCGGTGAACCTCTCGGAGGTCTCTGGCGCCGCCTGGATATCAGCAAGGTTCCGGACGACCACGACTGGCCTTCGATCCTGTTTGCCTTGGGCAATAGCGATCATATCGTCGAAGCGTATCAGCATGAGGCGCTGTCTCAGTACATGCGCTTCCTGGATGCACGACGCGATGTGCTTGACAGTTTCCGTCCACACCGCGAGAGACGGGGACAGAGCGATTCTTCATTCAATGCCGCACCGCACAGAGGTACCGCGAATGAAGCTCAGTTGTCACCAGATGCAATGCTGGAAGGATATTCACGACTGCCGCATTGCCATAGCGTGGAAGTGGATCTTGAAGAAAAACCCGATATCACGGTATTACTTGGTACAAACCGTTACCGCTTGGCGAGGCAAGGCGAAGACGTGGTGCTCAAGACGAATGAAGCCAATCGTGCTTATCCTTTGAAAGTGGGGCGCAATACCGTCGGCCGGTCATCGCACTGCGACGTCCGCCTGGGTAGCCATGACAGCGATGTTTCACGAAAGCACTTGATTGTGGAGGTCAACGCAGGCCGGCGTATCAGTCTGGTGGATGTGTCGTCGCGCGGCACGTATGTGCGGCCAGAACTGCTGGGCGGTGCTCGCAACAATACCGTCACTGAGCAGCGGCCGTAGCGCACCATGATCCGCAAGAAACGCCGCATACAGCGGCGCATTTTTGTCTGACAGACGCTGGCCTCGTCAATGGGCAAGTGCGGCCATCACGCGGCGGTGCTCATCCTGCAATTTGACCGGCAGCCTATCGCCATAACTGTTGAAGTACTCGTCTAGTACCTGCATTTCCTTGAGCCATTTGTCCCGGTCCACGGCCAATAACGCCTGCATGGTTTCAGCGGCTATTTGCAGATCATGGGTGTCAATGGCTCCGGCTGTGGGCAGGTAGCCGATGGCGGTTTCCGCGGCCTGGGCATTGCCGTCGCAGCGGTCAATGATCCAGCGCAGCACCCGCAGGTTCTCGCCGAAACCCGGCCACATGAATTTGCCGTCCTTGTCCTGGCGGAACCAGTTCACGTGAAAGATTTTCGGCAACTTGGATGATTTGTCGCTGAAAGATAGCCAGTGGTTCCAGTAATCGGCGAAGTTGTAACCGCAGAAAGGTTTCATGGCCATGGGATCACGGCGTACCACACCCACCTGACCGGTCGCGGCCGCGGTGGTTTCCGAGGCCGCGCCAGCGCCCATGAGCACGCCGTGGGTCCAGTCACGGGCTTCATATACCAGCGGCGTCATCTCGGCGCGGCGGCCGCCAAAGATGATGGCGGAAATGGGTACGCCGTGGGGATCCTCCGCCATGGGCGAATAGCTGGGATTCTGTTTCGCGGACACAGTGAAGCGGGAATTGGGATGAGCGGCCTTTCCGTTCTTGCTGTCATAGGGACGGCCCTGCCAGTCGGTTACCGGAATGCCTTCCTTGAGCCCTTCCCACCACGGCTGGTTGTCAGCGGTTACCGCCACGTTGGTGAAGATGGTGTCGTGCATGATCATGTCGTAGGCATTCTTGTTGGTCTTGGGATTGGTGCCGGGCACCACGCCAAAATAACCCGCTTCAGGATTGATAGCCCACAGCCGGCCATCCTTGCCGAGGTGCATCCAGCAGATGTCATCCCCCACGGTCCACACCTTCCAGCCCTTGTGGGAAGCAGGCGGGATCAGCATGGCCAGATTGGTCTTGCCACAGGCGGAGGGAAACGCCGCCGCCACGTAATGCACCTCGCCTTGCGGATTTTCGATTCCGACGATCAACATGTGTTCTGCAAGCCAGCCTTCGGTCCTGGCCTGCCAACTGGCGATGCGCAAGGCATGGCATTTCTTGCCCAGCAGGGCATTGCCGCCGTAGCCCGAGCCGAAGCTCTTGATGCTGAGTTCTTCGGGGAAATGCATGATGAAACGCCGTTCCGGGTTGAGGTCGCCGATTGAGTGCAGACCCTTGATGAATTTGCCTTCCCTCTCGATGCGTTTCAGCGCCGCCGTGCCCATGCGCGTCATGATTTTCATGTTGGCGACTACATACGAACTGTCGGTTATTTCCACGCCACAACGTGACAAGGGTGAATCAATCGGCCCCATGCAGTAGGGAATCACATACAGCGTGCGCCCCTGCATACAGCCCGCGAACAGCGCGTCAATCTTGGCATGCGCTTCGGCTGGATCCATCCAGTGATTGTTGGGGCCGGCGCTGGTCTTGTCCCGGCTGCAGATGAAGGTGAGATGTTCCACCCGGGCCACATCCTGGGGGTTGGAACGGTGCAGATAGCAATGGGGATGGGTTTTTTGATTGAGTTCCAGCAGCATGCCGGTTCCGAGCATCTCCTGGACCAGGCGCCGGTACTCGGAATCGGAACCGTCACACCAGTAGACCTGCCTAGCCTGGGTATGACGCGCGACCTGCGCGACCCAATCCGAAAGCGTCTTGTTGCTGGTCATCGCTGTCCCGGGTGTTGGAGTGATTGAAATAGGAAGGCTGGGCGACTGCCCAGCCGACGCCGGCCAGGGCGGCTATTATATTCCCCAACCGATTGGGGACCAAATGTCCGATGCGTTGCTCTGGCGGGCAACTGACAGGTGCGGATGCTAGAATACTGATGGGCTTCAACTAGACAGTCTTTGACAGGGGCCAAGCATGGGTGAACATACAATCAGGGAAGTCCTGAAGCGCCGCAGCGATACCACCCAGCGGGTGATCCAACGGCGACGTGAGCGGGCCGTCCAAAAAAGTCATACGCGGCGCAGGTCCACCAGTGCGCTGATCGTGGTAGCGGTTATTGTCCTGGCTATTCTGATTGCCATCGGTTATTCAGGCTGGCTGCTCAAACAGGTGAATGACCGTTTTTCCGCTGATCGTGTGGCCAATGTCACCGGTCGCAATGGTTTGGTTTTGAGCCTGCAGGCGACCACCCAATTTCTGCCGAATACCCTGTTGGCCTCCACTGATCCGAATTTCTATAACAATAGCAACCTGACCATAAGCCCTCTGACGAGCCGCTTGGTGCGTATGTACTTTCCCGATGCTTCCTCGCCCGTGGTCGGTGTGATGGCAGTGGCTCTGCAATTTAGATACAGCCGCACGGACATTCTCGAGACCTACATCAATGATGTAAATTTCGGGAAAAACGCTGGTCAGCCAATCCGGGGGTTTGCCTCCGCCAGTCAGGTGTATTTCAAGAAACCCTTCGCACAGTTGCAGCCGCAGGATGTGGCGTTGCTAGTGGCTTTGGCTACCGGTCCGGACAATTTTGATCCGAGCCGGGATCCAGACCGGGCGTTAACGCTGCGCAATGCCGTGTTGCAACTCGATGCCCAGCAGGGGGTGCTGAGCCAGACGCAGGTGGACATGCTCAAGAAATCACCCTTGGACCTCGTGCCCTGATACTTCGGGAATCGCCCGCAAACAAATTGGCTGGCCGTCAAGGCATGTTCGATTTTTCCGAACTGCTGGGCGCAGACGGCGCATTCGCGCAAAAGCTGCCGGATTTCACGCCGCGCCACGCGCAGCAGACGCTGGCGGCCGCCATCGGCCGCGCGCTGGTGCAGCAGGACATCCTGATCGCCGAAGCCGGCACCGGTACCGGCAAGACTTTCGCCTATCTGGTGCCGGCGCTGTTGTCCGGCAAACGTATCCTGATATCCACCGGTACACGCACGCTCCAGGACCAGTTGTATCACCGCGACCTTCCGGCGGTGCGAGATGTGCTGGGCGCGCCAGCCAAAGTGGCTTTGCTCAAGGGCCGTGCCAACTATCTTTGCCGCCATCGTCTGGCATTGACTCTGCATTCCGGCGAAGAGCTGTTCGACCGCCGCGAGCGTTCCCGGGAACTGGCGTGTGTCAGCAATTGGGCGGCTGCGACGCGCAGCGGCGACATCGCGGAACTGGGGGCGGTGCCGGAAAATTCTCCGCTCTGGCCACAGGTCACGTCCACACTTGAAAACTGTCTCGGTCAGGAATGTCCGGAATATTCCCGCTGCTGCGTGCTGGAAGCACGGCGCCGTGCCCAGGAAGCGGATATCGTCGTCATCAATCACCATTTGCTGCTGGCGGACATGCTGCTCAAGGAGGAAGGGTTCGGCGCGCTTTTGCCCAGCGTGGATGCGGTGATCGTGGATGAGGCTCATCAGCTGCCCGATATCGCCACCCAGTACTTCGGCGCCAGCCTGTCGAGTTACAAGCTGCATGAGTTGTTGCGGGATATCCGCAAAGAATACCAGGAAGCGGCGGCGGATATGCCGGATTTTGAAGCACGGTTGGACGCAGTGGATGCTCCGCTCGCCGAATTACAGCAGCGCTGCATGCAGGTAGCGGGGCGCGCTGAGTGGCGGGAGCTGCATCCGCAGCAGGAATTCCAGGAACTCCTGGGAAAACTGAACACGACTTTACAAGCATTGGAGGAAGGACTGGAAAAACTGGCAGAGCGTTCCAGCGGCCTGGAAAACTGCCGGCAGCGCGTGACGATGATCACCTCGCGTCTGAGCCAGTTTGCGGCAGATGAACCCGAGCAGGAATATGTGCGCTGGATTGAACGCCATGGCCGCGGTTTCAGTCTCAATCTTA
>JBOIAY010000154.1:0-5551 GCA_050739255.1 Gammaproteobacteria bacterium | reverse complement strand
CCGGCATACAGTGCATGAGTGTGGCAGTCCACGAAACCCGGCAGCACTACCCGATTCGCGGCATCAAAGGTTTCCCGCGCAGGCGCCTTGTCGGGTACGCCCAAAGCCGCAATCCGGCCGTCGCTTACCGCCAAGGTGCGCGCATGCGCCATACCAGCGTCCAGGTGCATGGGATACAGGCGGGCATTCTTGACCAGCAGGTCGTACACAGCTTCTCCCTATGCGCTGGGGCGCGAATTTGAGAGCATACGGGTATGCAGACGCGGCTTACTTTCAAATACGTGCTGACGCCGGCTGGCCTGCGCCGCGATCAGTCGCTGGTTGTCGATCCCGCAGGGGTGATCGAAGCCTTCGAGCCGGCACGCGGTGCGGCCGATGGGTTTCTGGCGCTGCCCGGCATGCCCAACGCCCACAGCCATGCGTTCCAGCGCGCCTTGTCCGGTTTCGGTGAACAGGCGCACGGCGGTGATTCCTTCTGGAGCTGGCGCGAGGCCATGTACCGGCTCGCCAATCGGGTAACGCCGGAAGACCTGTTCGTGATCGCCCGCGAGGCGTTTCTGGATATGCTGCGCGGCGGGTTTACCAGCGTGGCGGAATTTCATTATGTGCATCATATGCCGGATGGCCATCGTGGTCCTGAAATGGCGCGCGCGGTCATTGAGGCGGCGCGTGCGGCGGGTATTCATTTGGTATTGTTGCCAGTGTTCTACCAGACCGGCGGTTTCAATACGCCGCCGTCGGATCACCAGCGACGCTTTGTGCATGCCAGTATAGAAGATTATTGTCGGCTGTTGCAGGAACTGCATGGCGTGAAACTGGGTATTGCGCCGCATTCTCTGCGCGCCGTACTACCGGAAATGTTGCCAGAGTTAATAAACAGTGTAAAAAGCCTGTCCGGAGGCGCATGGCCCATCCATATCCATATCAGCGAGCAGCAGCAGGAGGTGGAGGAGTGCAGGGCCATCTTTGGCGTCAACCCTATCGAGTTGCTGGCGCACACGGTGGATCTGAACCCGCGCTGGAACCTGGTGCACGCGACCCATGCCACGGACGCAGAGCGCAATCTAATTTTGAAGCACGATGCGACGGTGGTGTTGTGTCCCGTCACCGAAGCCTATCTGGGCGATGGCCTGTTTGCGGCGGAAGAGTTCACTCACGCCGGTGGCCGTTTTGCCATCGGTTCCGACAGCAACTGCCGCATTGACGCGGTGGAAGAACTGCGCTGGCTGGAATACGGCCAGCGTTTGCGGCAGCAGCAGCGCGCACGTCTGGCGACCAGCACCGGTCTTGGTGCCGCGCTTTGGCAACGTGCATGCGCCGGTGGTGCGTCAGCCCTCGCGGAGCCTGTGGGTACGCTTGCGGTCGGCAAGCGCGCCGACTTGATGGTGCTGGATGAGCAAGGCTCGCCTTGGCTGGGCCATGATCTGGATACGCTTCTGGATGCCTTCGTCATCGGTGGCAGCCGGCACGATATTGCACAGGTGTATGTGGGCGGCAAGCGCGTGGTGGATCACGGTGCAGCCAAGGGCGCGGAAACCAGCGCGCGTGAATTTTCAAAAATAGTTTCGCGTCTGAGCGAGCAATAATGGAACTGAAATCTTACGAAATACGCGAACCATCTGTGGACGAAATCCCGGTACTGGTCAGTATTCCGCATACCGGCACCTATGTGCCCGAAGCCATCGCCGCGGAGTTTGCATCTGATTACATCCGCAGCCTGCCGATGACAGACTGGCACCTGCATCATTTATATGATTTCCTGCCGGCGCTTGGCGCGACCACGATTTATGCCACCTGCAGTCGCTTCGTGGCGGACCTGAACCGGCCACCTGATGATCAGCCGTTGTATCCGGGCCGTTTCGAGACTGGCTTCGTGGCGCTCAAGACTTTCTGGGGTGAGAGTATTTATCGTACGCCGCCATCGCAGGAAGAAAAAAACCGGCGCCTTGAGCAAGTGCATGCGCCCTATCACGCCAAATTGCTGAAGCTAATTCAGGAGAAAATAAAGAAATTCGATCACGTAGTGTTAATAGATGCGCACAGCGTGGCATCGCGCGCCAATTTGCCGCACTCTGAGTTGAAAGGCCACATCTATCTTGGCGACCGTGACGGAAAAAGCTGTGCGCCCTGGCTCATTGATATTGTCGAAACGGGTTTCCAGAAAGCCGGACTTATCGTGACACGCAACAACCCCTATAAGGGCGGTTATATCACCGAGCACTACGGAAAAATGGATCAAGTTGACGCTCTGCAGATCGAGATGTGCGAGCGCGTGTATATGGACGAAAACGATCCAGCCGGTGCGCTGACTCATCCCAATTTCAATACCGCCAAGATTCGGATCCGTGCCGTCATGGAAGCGGTGTGCGCCGAGGCTGTAAGACAGCGAGCTGCCCGGCAATAACCGGGTTGAATTCCTGACGGGCGGCGTGCGTGACACGCCGCCCGTGGCTTCAGGAATTGATGAATCTTACGGCTTGACGAACTTGAGCGTCATGCGATCGCTCTCACCGATCTTTTGGTATTCCTTTTTCTGTGCCGCGGTATCGCCCATGCCAAAATCGGGTGGCAGGTGGTGCACGTTGATATCTTCCGGATCCTTGGGGTTCGCGTTGATTTCCGAGACGCCAGCCAGCCGGAAGCCGGCCTTGAGTGCCGTTTCGATCATGTAATCTTCCGGAATGCGGTGCAGTGCCTTGGAGCTTTCCACGGCATTGGCAAAGGGTTTGGCGCGGTGCTCGGTGATGCCGAACACGCCGCCGGGTTTAAGCACGCTATAGGCGGCTTTGAACACCGCATCAAGGGTTTCCGGACTGTGGTTTAACCAGTCGTGGGCATTACGGAAGGTCAGCACCATGTCGGCGGAATTATCCGGCCCCAGGTTCACCTGTTCCGGCGGCGCGAAGGGGATGACTTTTTCGATGTGGCCGTATACCGCATGATCGGCTTTGAGTTTTGCGTCGAATGCTTTCGCCATGCGCTGCATGAATTTGCTGTGGCTATCCATGGGCGCCGAGGCCTCGATGAGATGGCCGTGCTCGTACAGGAACGGCGCGAGGATCTCCGTGTACCAGCCGCCGCCCGGCGATAGTTCGATGACGGTCATGTCCGGTTTGATGCCGAAGAATTCCAGAGTTTCCACGGGATGGCGGTATTGATCGCGTGCCTTGTGGGCCGCGGAACGCCAACTGCCGTTGACCGCTTCCTTGAGCAGCGTCGAAGTATCATTGGAAGACGCGATGGGGCCGGCGCTGGCGCCGCTTGCGATCAGCAGTGCGCCGGCAAATAGTGAAAAAAAGGCATAGGTCCGGTGAAACATGGCTCAATCCTCCTGAGTGGGGACGTTAACTATAGCTCCGGGACTCGGTTTATGGGGCGGGATGTGGTAAAAAGTGCGCCTTTTCCGCGTAACGCCGCGCCCCAATACCTTCAGCTAACCGGTTAGAGCGCATGAGCCACGACAGGTTCAACTTTGTTTTGCAGTCGAGCCGCATGGTTACACCGCGTGTGTGCCAGCTCAATTTTGCACGTGAGGATGGCGCCCCGTTTAATTATACGCCTGGACAATTCATTACCCTGCATATGCCCTGGCAGAACATGGAACTGCGCCGCAGCTACAGCGTCGCCACCATTCCGGGCAGTGCTGACGAAGTTCAGATTGCAGTGACCAACGTGGAAGACGGCCGCGCGACCAGGCTGTTGTACGGCATGGCGCCCGGGGCACGGGTCGAGGCCACTGGCCCGTTCGGGCGCTTTGTGCTGCGCGACGACCCCCCCGGCCGTTACCTGCTGGTGGCAACCGGCACCGGCGTCTCGCCGTTCCGCGCCATGCTACCGCAGTTGCATGAGCGTCTGGATGGCAAACACCACGAAGTGGTGCTGCTGCTGGGCGTGCGCGGCCCGGATGAGCTGCTGTTTGGTGAGGACCTGCTGCGATTCGCGCGCGACAACCCGGCTTTCCAGTTCATCGCCAGCTACAGCCGCCGACTGTCCGAGCCGCCCTCGGCACACGAGCGCAAGGGTTACGTGCAGGAACACCTTATGGACCTGCGTCCCGACCCGAAACGCGATATTGTTTATCTGTGCGGCAATCCCGACATGATTGACGCCGCTGTGGAACGTCTGAAGGCCGTCGGCTTCGATAACCATAACCTTCGCCGGGAAAAATATGTGTCTTCCAATTAACCCAGCCGGATGGTCAAGGCAAAGATTGAGAATCGTGTTCCTGGGCGCTTGTAACCGCTCCTTGTCAGGTGCACCGCGCACGGTGGTCTCATCCACACGGGTGATGGCAGGGCAGCAGACAGACGTATTGCAAGAGGGGTTTATGACACACGCCGGATTATCTTTCATGAGCGATTGTTTTGTCGTCGCCGGTGAATAGCGGCCCGACGATTCAGGCGGATCGTCCGAGGGTGCCGCGTCGTCTCGGCGACTTCGATACGCATCCACGCGTACTCCTGATCTGCGCGCTCGCGCTCGTGGTTGGCGGGATGGCTGCGCTCGTGGCCGACGGCCTGCTCAAGCTGATCGGCCTGATTACCAATCTCGTCTTCTATCAGCGCGTGGCGCTATCGCTGGTGGCGCCGAGCGGCGGTCACGATCACTGGTGGTTGATCATCGCGGCCCCGGTCGTGGGGGGCCTGATCGTGGGGGTCATGGCGCGCTACGGGGCCGAGGCGATTCGCGGCCACGGCATGCCCGAGGCGATTGAGGCGATCATGCGTGGCGGCAGCAAGATCAAACCGCGCGTCGCGGTGCTCAAACCCCTCTCGGCGGCGGTCACCATCGGAACCGGCGGGCCGTTCGGCGCTGAGGGGCCGATTATCATGACCGGCGGCGCGTTTGGTTCGCTGCTCGCGCAGACGCTTTCGCTTACCGCCGACGAGCGCAAGACGCTGCTCGTAGCCGGCGCCGCCGCCGGCATGGCGGCCACCTTCAACGCACCGCTCGCATCAATCCTGCTGGCCGTGGAACTGCTGCTGTTCGAGATGCGCCCGCGTTCTTTCGTGCCGGTGACCATTGCCGTCGTGGTCGCGACTGCCGTGCGCTGGCCGTTGCTCGGCTTCGCGCCGATCTTTGCCACGCACTACACGCTGCCTTCGATCAGTCCTGTCGTGCTCGGTTTGTGCGTGGTGGCTGGCCTCGTCGGCGGCTTCATCGCCTGGTTCGCCACGGTGCTGGTGTATCTCTCGGAAGACGGCTTCCGCAAGCTGCCGATTCACTGGATGTGGTGGCCGGCAATCGGCGGGCTCATCATCGGTATTGGCGGTCTGTTCGAGCCGCGCGCGCTCGGCGTCGGCTATGACGTGATTCGTACCCTGCTCGAAGGCAAAGCGACGCTCTCACTCATCGTCGGCATCCTGGTGGTCAAGACGCTGATCTGGAGCCTGTCGCTCGGCTCCGGCACCTCGGGCGGTGTGCTCGCGCCCGTGTTCATGATCGGCGCCTCGCTCGGCGCGGTGCTCGGTCTCGTCTTTCCGCACGTCGCCCCCGGTTTCTGGGCGCTGATGTGCCTCGCCGCCGTGGTCGGCGGCGTGATGCGCAGCCC
>JBOIAY010000153.1:0-4511 GCA_050739255.1 Gammaproteobacteria bacterium | reverse complement strand
GGGTCTGTATGTGACTTTGTGGGCCAGCCCCGACAAGGAATACCCAGCGCGTTTGCGCCAGATTGATCCGGATACCGATCCGACCACGCGCACCTATGACGCACACATCACGGTGCTCAAACCCGATGCCGCGATGCTGCTCGGCATGACGGCGTATGTGCATTTGCCGAGTGTCGGTCAGCAATCCGCAATCACGCTGCCGCTGACCGCGATTGTCGAAGAGACGACCGGTCCTGCGGTATGGCTGGTGGATACGCATAGCTCCACGGTTTCCTTGCACCCGGTCAAGCTGCTCACGGTGCAGGGCAATGATGCGCTGGTGGACGCGGGCTTGAAGGACGGTGACATCGTGGTCACCGCCGGCGCGACCTTGCTGCATGCCGGACAGAAGGTCCTGCCTGTCGGTGCATACAACCAGCGGGATCAATGATTCATGGGGAACATGAATCTGTCATCCTGGGCGCTCAAGCACCAGCAACTCATCCTGTTCGCAATCATCATTCTGTTCATCGGTGGTGTTTTTTCCTACTTGCATTTGGGCCAGGAGGAGGATCCGGGGTTCACGGTGCGCTCCATGGTGGTGCAGACCTATTGGCCGGGCGCCAGCATCGAACAGATGCAGAATCAGGTTACCGATAAGCTTGAAAAGAAACTCCAAAGCATCGCCGAGATTGATTATATAAAGAGTTATGTCGAAGCCGGTCAGACCCAACTGACCGTGACGGTGCGGGACGACGTTGCCCCCGCCGATGTGCCCGAAGTCTGGTACCAGGTGCGCAAGGATATCGGCGACATAGCCTATAGCCTGCCACAGGGGGTGCAAGGGCCGTTCTTCAACGACGAATTCGGCACTACCTTCGGCAACATCTACGCGCTCACTGCCGATGGCTTCAGCTACGCGCAGATGAAGGATTTTGCCGATACCGCGCGCAACGCGTTCCTGCGGGTCCCGGACGTGGACCAGGTGAACATCATCGGCGCGCAGGATGAACGCATTTACATCGAGTACTCGAACGCCAAGTTGTCCACCCTCGGAATCAATCCAGATCAAATTGTAGCGACGCTCAAGACACAAAACGGTGTGGACCCGGCAGGCATCATCCAGACGCGCGCCGAGCAGATTCAGTTGCGTGTCAGCGGTGATTTTCAGTCGGTGCAGAGCATCCGCAATATCGGCATTTACGCTAATAATCACATGTTTCGCTTGGGCGACGTGGCCAAGGTGACCCGCGGTTACGTGGACCCACCCACGTTCAAGATGTTTTTCAATGGCAAGCCGGCCATCGGTTTGGCCATCAGCATGCGCAGCGGTGGCGATGTGCTGAAGCTCGGCAAACAGCTGAATGCCACCACCGCACGGCTGGTGAGCGAGTTCCCGGTCGGGGTCCAGCTCAACACCGTGTCGGATCAGCCACGGGTGGTGAAGTCCGCAGTCGGCGAATTCACCGACAGTCTTTACGAAGCGGTCGGTATCGTGCTGCTGGTGTGTTTCCTCTCATTGGGTCTGCGCACCGGCTTGGTGGTGGCCCTGTGCATCCCGTTCGTGCTCGCGGTCACGTTCCTGGTGATGTACATGCTGGGTATTGATCTGCAGCGCATTTCACTTGGTGCGTTGATTATCGCGCTCGGTTTGCTGGTGGATGACGCCATCATTTCGGTCGAGATGATGGTGCTGAAGCTGGAGGAAGGCTGGGACCATGTACGGGCCGCAACCTTCGCGTACACGGCCACAGCCTTCCCGATGCTGACCGGCACCCTGATCACGGTCGCCGGTTTTCTGCCGGTCGCCATCGCAAAATCCGGATCCGCGGAATACACCCGCTCGCTTTTCGAGGTGGTCGGCGTCTCGTTGATCGTATCCTGGTTCGTGGCGGTGCTGGTCACGCCGTATCTCGGGTACAAACTCCTGCCGAACTTCAAACCCAAACCGGGACAGGATACCGAGGTGTATCAGCGGCCGTTCTACCGTTGGTTTCGCAAACGTCTCACTTGGTGCGTGGACCACCGCAAGGTCGTCATCATCGTCACCATCGCCCTGTTCGTGGTTTCCGTGGCCCTGTTCCGGTTTATCCCGAAACAGTTTTTCCCCTCTTCGGACCGGGCCGAGCTGATGGTGGATCTGTGGATGCCACAGGCATCCACATTCAACGCGATTCAGCAGCAGGCCACGAGCATGCAAAAGGATCTGGCGGATGACCCCGGCATCGTTTCTGTCACAAGTTACGTCGGCGGCGGCAGTCCACGCTTCTATTTGCCGCTAAACGTGCAAACCCAGACGAATCTCGCGGAACTCGTGGTCATGACCAAAGACGACAAACAGCGCGAGATCGTGTTGAACAAGATCCAGAAGCTGCTGGATGCCGGTTTTCCCATGGTGCGCGGCCGAGTGACACGCCTGGAGAATGGCCCGCCGGTCGGCTATCCCGTGCAGTTCCGAATCAGTGGCGATGATGATATCCAGTTGCGCGGCATCGCCGACAAGGTCATGGCGCTGGTGCGCGCCGACCCCGACACCCGCGGGGTGAACATGGATTGGGGTGAACGGGTCAAGATACTCAAGGTGGATATCAACCAGGACAATGCGCGTGCACTCGGCGTGAGTTCGAAAAGCGTATCGCAGGCGCTGCAGGCGTCGCTCAGCGGTCTCAATATCACGCAATATCTCGAGGGTACAAACAGCCTCGGTGTGTACGCACGCCTGATCGCACCCGAGCGTACCGATCTCAATAATCTCAAGGACCTTAAAATCGATACCAGAAGCGGCCAGTTTGTGCCCTTGTCACAGATCGCGACCTTGCAACTTGCGAGCGAGGACAGCATCCGCTGGCGCCGCAACCGCATTCCGACGATCACGGTACAGGCCGATGTCACCAACGGCGCGCAGGGAAACGATGTGGAAACAGCGCTGTGGCCTGAAATCAGCAAGCTCGCGGCCGCGCTGCCGCCCGGTTATGACATCCAGCTCGGCGGCTCGCTCGAATCGAGCCACAAATCGCAAAAGACCATCATGGCGGTCATGCCGATCGTGATCATCATCGCGCTGTTTCTGCTCATGATCCAGTTGCAGGACATGCGCAAGATGGTCCTGGTGCTCCTGACCGCACCGCTCGGCCTCATCGGCGTCACCGCCATCCTGCTGATCTTCCAGATTCCGTTTGGTTTTGTGGCGCTGCTCGGCACGATTGCGCTGTTCGGCATGATCATCCGCAACTCCGTGATTCTGATCGTGCAGATTGATCACGCGCTTTCTGAAGGTGCGGGCGTGCGCGAGGCCATCATAGAATCCACCGTGCACCGCTTCCGGCCAATCCTGCTGACTGCGGCTTCCGCGGTGCTCGCCATGATTCCGCTGACACGCTCGGTATTCTGGGGACCGCTCGCCTGGTCCATCATGGGAGGTTTGAGCGTCGCAACCCTGTTGACACTGCTGTTTTTGCCCAGTGTATGCGCAGTCTGGGTCAGTGCCTGGAAGCCAAAAGACCCGGCGCTTATCCATGCGGAGTTGAAGCCAGAAGGATCCGGAGATGGTCATGTGCAATGATTGGATTTGTTGGGCTCTTCGCCGCGCGTGGTTCCTCACATCCGGACTCGTTTTACTGACGAGCGCCGCACACGCCATGGATTTCAGCTCGGCCGTGCAGCAGGCACAAGCTTACGATCCCACAACGAAGGCCGCCTTGTATGCATACCAGGCCGGTGTGGAAACCGGCAAGCAGGGCACGGCGCTGTATCTGCCGCAGATCACCGCCACCGGCAATTACAATTACCTGCACATCAATTCACAGGCGAACCTGCCATCCGGGTTCCCGGACTCGGTGCTGGTGGGAGACAGCAGCGGCTACCTGCACGGTTTCAGCGTGACCTTGACTCAGCCGCTCTATAACGCGAGCGCATGGGCCGGCATGGGCGAACTGCATGACCAGGCGCGGCTTGCCGCCATTCAATACCAGAGCGCCAATCAGAATCTGATCCTGCGCGTGGCGCAGGCGTATTTCGGCGTACTGATGGCTGAGGACAGTCTCGAACTCACGCGTGAACAGAAAGCGGCGACCTCGCAGCAACTGGCGAGCGCGCAAGCACGCTTCAAGGCCGGCAAGACCAACATCACGGATGTGGACGATGCCCAAGCGAGCTATGACGGGCTCGTGGCGCAGGAGATCTCCGCGGCCAACAACCTCACCATCCAGCAGGAACAATTTGCCAGCATCGTGGGGGCGCCGCCGCAGGCACTGGCGAAAGTGCCGGACAGCTTCAAACCCGGCCCGCCGCAGCCGGATAAGCTGCAGGACTGGATGGACAGCGGACAAAAAGGCAGCCCGGCCATCGCGAGCGCCAGGGTTCAAGTGGATATCAGCAATAAAGAGATCAGCAAATACAGCCTCCACGGCCGCCCGCAGCTCAATTTGTTCGCGAGTTACCAGGACATGCGCCAGAGCGGGACGCTGCCCATATTGGTTGCGCCGGATCGCAGCAAACAAACCATTGTCGGCGTGCAGCTCTCGGTACCCTTG
>JBOIAY010000152.1:0-16532 GCA_050739255.1 Gammaproteobacteria bacterium | reverse complement strand
GATCCAGGCCCATCGCCCTGAGGGCTGCGTCGCGCTTGCGGCTCATGCATCGCTGGTATCGGCGCAGGCGCTTGAGCTTTTGGGCCAAGGCTTTGGGTGCAGCAATCGTTTCGCCAGTTGAAAGCGTAGCCCAGGGGTTCAAGCCCAAGTCGATGCCGACGGATGCCTGCGCCGGTACGGATTGTACTGGCGCCGGGACTTGATCGGCGGTGAAACTGGCGAAATACCTGTCTGCAGCATCGCGGCTGAGCGTGATACTACGCAGGCGTCCGGCCATGGCGCCGTAGGTCTGCTTGAAGCGCACCGATCCCAAGCCCGGCAATAAAACCGTCCCATCTGTACGCTCCACTTGCGCCCGGCGCTGGTCGAGGGTGAAGCGTACGGAGGCCTGTTGACCACGGCGCTTGCAGCGCGGGTACTTTGAGCGTTTGGCGAAGAAACTGGCAAAGGCCTTTTCCTGATCCCGCAGCACCTGATTGAACGGCTCGCGCGGCAGGGCTGCAAGCCATTGCGTGCCGGGAGTGGTTTTAAGGGATGTGAGCTGCTTTGATAGCGCAATCCAGTTCAGCTGCTCCGCGCGCTCCCGGTAAGCCGTGGTTCGGCTCTGCAGCGCCCAGTTCCAGACAAACCGTGTGGCACCGAACAGCCGATGCAGCGTATGTTGTTGAGAACGCGTGAGTCTCAAGCGTACCTTGTAAGCACGCTCAATCAAGTCAGGCGCTGGCTTATCACTGGGCATCTATACAGTCTAGCAGAACCGCGATCTGTCCCGCATGGGATGAGCGATTGCTTCGAGGCCGCCGTCCGCCTCGCCGCTGGAGTTTTGATACCGGCTCCGCTTGACTCGGATCGGCCGGGTCACACCGCGTCCTGCGGCGTTTCGTTGCCGGGAATCGCGCAAATGCGCAAAATGCCCGCAAACCTCTTACCCACCACCGCGACGACAACCACCTCATGAGTGCCAACAGAGACTTCGTTAAACGCGACTTGGCCGTCCTCTGGCATCCCTGCACCCAAATGAAGGACCACGAGTGGCTGCCGCTCATTCCGATTCGCCGTGGTCAGGGTGTGTGGCTGGAAGACTTCGACGGCAAGCGCTATCTCGATGCCATCAGCTCCTGGTGGGTGAATCTGTTCGGCCACGCCAACCCGCGCATCAACGCGGCGCTCGCCCGACAAGCGCAAACGCTGGAGCATGTGATCCTCGCGGGTTTCAGTCACGAGGCGGTGGTGGAACTCTCTGAGCGGCTGGTGGAAATCGTGCCACCCGGGCTCACGCGCTGTTTCTATGCCGACAATGGCTCCTCAGCGGTGGAAGTAGCGCTCAAGATGAGTTTCCACTACTGGCGTAACCTCGGGCAAACGCGGAAAACCCGCTACATCAACCTCAGCAACAGTTATCACGGCGAGACACTGGGCGCGCTGGCGGTCGGCGATGAGCCGCTCTACAAACAGACCTACCGACCGCTGCTCATGGACGTGATCACGGTACCCAGCCCGGATTGTTTTGCTTGTGTGGCGGGCGAGAGCTGGGAAGCGCATACACGCAGGATGTTCGCACACATGGAGCGCGCGCTCGAAGAACATCATGAGGAAGTATGTGCGGTGATTCTCGAGCCGCTGGTGCAATGCGCCGGGAATTTTCGCATGTACCACCCGGTATATCTCAAACTGTTGCGCGAAGCCTGCGACCGCTACGGTGTGCACCTGATTGCCGACGAAATCGCGGTCGGTTTCGGCCGTACCGGTACGCTGTTCGCCTGCGAACAGGCGGGCATCACGCCGGATTTCATGCTGCTGTCAAAAGGCTTGACCGGCGGCTATCTGCCGCTCTCCGTGGTACTTACACACGACAATATCTACCGGGCTTTCTACGATGATTACACCAAGCTCACAGCGTTTTTGCACTCGCACAGCTACACCGGCAACGCGCTCGGCTGCCGCGCGGCGCTCGCGACTCTCGACATCTTCGCGACCGACAACGTACTTGAACACAACCGTATTCTCGCATCGCACATGCAAAAAGCCGCGGCGCCGCTGCCACAGCACCCACACGTGGCCGAAGTGCGCCAGCACGGCATGATTCTCGCGATTGAACTGATCAAGGACAAAGCCAGCCGTACGCCCTATCCGTGGCAGGAACGCCGTGGACTCAAAGTGTACCAGCACGCGCTCACGCGCGGCGTGCTGCTCCGGCCCATGGGCGATGTCATCTATTTCATGCCGCCATACGTTATCACCGAAGACGAAATCAGTCTGCTGGGCAGAGTCGCCGCGGAAGGCATTGACCTGGCAACCCGATAGTTATGCGGATCCCACGCATCTACACACCTCAAGCACTCGCTTCGCAGCAAACATTGCTGCTGGAACCGAACGCATCCAAGCATATCCTCGCTGTTCTCCGGCTCAAGCCCGGCGCGCCACTGGTGCTGTTCGACGGCTCAGGCTACGAGTTCGAAGCACGGCTGGATGCCGCGTCCAATCACCATGCTCAAGTCGCGACTGGTGCGAGACGTGAGGGACAGCCCGAATCGCCGCTGCGCATCACACTCGCCCAAGGAATTTCACGCGGTGAGCGCATGGATTACACGCTGCAGAAAGCCGTGGAACTGGGCGTGGCGGAGATCATGCCGGTATTGACGGAACGCACTGTGGTGCGGTTGGATGAAAAGCAGACGGATCACAAGCGCAAGCACTGGCAGCAGTTAGTCATCGCGGCCTGCGAGCAGTCAGGGCGCGGGCGCGTACCGGTGGTGCATGCACTTGCGTCGCTCGACAGCCTGTTCTCGGCAAATCCGCCGCATGACTTGAAACTGCTGCTGGAACCGAATGCCGATTCGCCTTTAAGCGGCTTGTCACAGCCGGTGAAAAACCAAATCCTGCTGCTAGTGGGACCAGAAGGTGGCTTGAGCGAAGCCGAAATCATGGCGGCCAGGCAGGCAGGTTTCAAACAGGTGCGTCTCGGACCGCGCGTGCTGCGCACCGAAACCGCAGCACTCGTGGGCTTGAGTTTACTTCAGGGTATGTGGGGGGACCTGGCGGGAGAGATTGATTGCTAGGAGCTGACAGCGCGCCGGTGCGGCATCACTTCCAGAATTTTGTCTTCGATGAGCTCGAGGTCCGGAATCACCGGCCGTTCATTTGCCATGCGCACGCGGTTGAGGACCGGGGCATCCTCGCTGAACGCCTCTTCCGCGTCCACGCTCAGCACTGTGGCATTCACCCGCACCAGATACGGATACCCCTGGGTCATGAGCGCAAAAACCGGCGGTTCCATCAGTCCGCCGATGGTGAACATGATGGCAACCCGCGTGCGGTTGGCACGCTCGGGTATCTTGCGCCCGCACAAGCCCTCGAAGGACACCAGCGGAATTTCCTGGCCCTGCCAGTTGATGAGCCCCAGCAGCCAGGCCGGCACGCCGCGCAACGGCCGCGGGCGCGTATAACCGGTGACTTCCGCCACCGACAGGCGCGGCAGAATGAGTTTGCCGCCCGCGTAGGGAATCAGCAGACTGTAAATCTCTTCAAGAGCCTGCGGCATGGTGGCTTAGTCCCAGTGCGTGCGTTGCGGGTGGAAGCGGCCCACCAGTTCCTGGATATTCTCCAGCAATTCGGCTTCCTGGTAGGGTTTACCGAGATACTTGTTGACGCCGATCTCCATGGCGCGGTTGCGGTGCTTCTCGCCGGTGCGTGAAGTGATCATGATGATGGGGATGGATTTGAAACGTTCATCGTTGCGCATGTGCTGCGCCAACTCATATCCATCCATGCGTGGCATCTCGATGTCCAAAAGCATCACATCGGGCCGATCCTCCTGCAACAGCGCCAGCGCATCTACGCCATCTTTTGCAGTCAACACGCGCATACCGTAGCGTTCCAGCAAACGCTGTGTCACGCGCCGCACAGTGATGGAATCATCCACCACCATGGCGTACGTGCGGGTGTCCTGCAAGGGTGCTTCGCGCTCCACCACTGCCGCCCCCTCCGCCGCCTGCGCCACACCGCGCGTCAGAGCGGTAACATCCAGGATCAGCAGGATGCTGCCATCGCCCAGAATGGTGGCGCCGGAAATGCCGCGAATGCTGCTCACCTGCGGGCCCACGGATTTCACCACCACCTCGCGGCTGCCCTGCATGCCTTCGGTGATGAGGGCGATGTTGGCGTCCGCGGTGCGCACCAGCAGCAGCGGCACGGTGGCAAGCTCGTCCGCAAACTGGGGGGCACCGATGCCGAGCAGCACCGACAGATGCTGCAACACATAGGGCCGGCCGCCGTACAGATAGGCGGCATTCTCGCTGGCCATGAGCCGCTCGAGTTCAGCACGTGGAATCCGTGCGATGCCCTCGATGCTGGGCAATGGAATGGCGTAAGGCTGTTCCGCCACGGTCACGAGCAGCGCCTGGGTGATGGCTAGAGTGAAGGGTAGACGGATGACGAATTTGGCCCCGTGACCAGCCACCGAATCAATTCTGAGGCTGCCCCCCAACTGTTTGATCTCGTTCGCCACCACATCCATGCCCACGCCGCGGCCGGCGGTCTGGGTCACTTGCTCCGCCGTCGTAAAGCCCGGCTCCAAGATGTAGCTCATGATTTCGCGTTCACCCGGTTTCGCGCCTGGCAGGATCAGTCCCAGCTCTTCGGCTTTATGGCGAATCGCGCGCAAATCCAGGCCGCCGCCGTCGTCTGTCACATGCATCACCACTTCAGAACCTTCACGGCTCAGTGTGATGGAGATGGAACCTACGGGCGGTTTATGGTGTCGCTTGCGCACCTCGGGCGTTTCGATGCCATGCACCACCGCATTGCGCAGCATGTGTTCGAGCGGCGCCAGCACCCGTTCCAGCACCTGACGGTCCATCTCGCCTTCGGCGCCCAGCAGCTGCAGTTCCACCTGCTTGTGCGACTCGTCCGCGGTCTGCCGGACAATGCGGCGCAGACGCTGCGCGTGCCGCGAGAACGGCACCATGCGCGTGCGCATCAAACCGTCCTGGAGCTGCGTGGTGACGCGCGACTGTTGCAACAACAAGGTCTCGGCTTCGCGCGCCTGGTTGAGTAATAACGACTGCAGACTCACCAGGTCGCCGGTGGACTCGCCCAGCGCGCGCGACAATTGCTGCAATAGTGAATACCGGTCCAGCTCCAGCGGATCGAACTCCGGATGTTCGCGAGCACCGCCCTCCTGCTGGAACTGGTAGAGAATCTGTGCCTCGGTTTCGATTTCGAGCTGGCGCAACTGACCGCGCAGACGCACCACCGTTTGTTCCAGTTCGCCGAGGTTGAAATTGATGGAGTGGATCTGTTGTTCCAGACGTGAACGGTAAATGCCCACTTCACCGGCATAATTGAGCGCACTTTCCAGCAGGTCCGCGCGTACCCTGATCAATTCATGCTGGATGCGTGAGCCTGTGCGCCGTTCCGCGGCACCGCCCAAGGCCGCTTCAGCCGCCGCATTTTCCTCGGTGCTTTGACCAGCGGTATCGGGTTCGGTGGCTTGAGGCGGAGCTTCCGCGACGGAGGGTGGTGACCATGGTTTGGAAACGGTCTCGAACCGGTCTTCAACGGACTGGGGCTCCAATTCCGAATCCACGGTACGGCCATGTAGGCGGCGCAAATCCGCCACCAGATCACCGGCATCCACGATCGGCTTGTTGCCGTAGCTTTGCTCCAGCATGCGGTGCAGGCGATCCACGGAGCGGTTGAGCAATGCCAGCAGTTCCGTTGATACGGCGATGCGTCCGTCCACCACGTCGGTGAGCACGGTCTCCAGTTCATGGCTCAGATCGCCCATGGGAGTCAGGCCCGCCATGCGCGCACCGCCCTTCAGGGTGTGCAAATTGCGCTGCAACTGCATCACCAAGTCGCGGTCATTCGGCTTTTGCGGCCACAAGTGCAGTGTGGTGTCAGTGGAATCCAGAAGCTCAGTGGCTTCATCGAAGAAGATCGCGGCCAGATCCGGATCGAAATCCTTGAGCTCGGAGAGCTGTACGTAGCGCAACGGCTTTTCTGCCTCTGGTTGCGCCGTACGCTTGATGGTGGTTACTTCCTGCTCGGGTGCCGGCTGCAAGTGTGCGCCCAGGCCTTCCAGTAATGCGGGATCCGCCGGCAAGATCTCGGCGCGCGCGTTGAGCGCGCTCAACATATGCCGCGCCGCGACCAGCACCTCGCCCAAAACCGGCAAAGCCGTTTCCGGGACGGACTCATTCCGGGCGCTCATGTCCATGAGAAAGCGTTGTACCGGTTCCGTCAGAGCCGCCATGCCGGTGATGCCTGCCATGGAGGCACTGCCGTGCAGGGTGTGCATGGCACGCACCAGATCCTCATCCGGCACGCGTTTGCCGGCATGCTGCTGGGCTTGCTTGAGGAATACCGCCAGTACCTTGAGATGGCGTTCGGCTTCGCGGGTAAAGATGCCATGCAAGTGCGGGTCCACCCCCGCTTCGGCGGTAAATGCCTCCTCCACCGGTGGCGACGGATGCGTGCGCTTTTGCGGTTCAGCTTTCGCGGGCTCAACGGGGGTGGCAATCGTGTGTACGGACGGTGCTGGCGGCGGCTCGCCGCGGCCGAAGGCCGCCGCGGCATCCATGAGCGATTGTATGTCACTGCGCGGCGCTGTACCCACTTCCAGTTGCTCCACCAGTTCCGGCAGCGCCGAAATGCCCTGCTCCATCAAATTGAACATGGCATCGGTGGGTTCGATGGTCTGGTCGATTACCCGGTTCAGCATGTTCTCGAAGGACCAGGCAAACTCGCCGATGAGCCGCGCGCCCACCATGCGGCCACTGCCCTTCAGCGTATGCAACGAACGCCGTACGGTGGTGAGTGCCTCATGGTCGGTGACATTGGAACGCCAGCGCGGAAAGTGTTCACGCAGCGACTGTATTTCTTCCTGAGCCTCCTCGAGGAATATCTCGAGGATCTCCGGATCCACTTCGCCCAAGGGCAGCACCGCCGGACCTTGTGCCGTCGGCTGGGTGGGTTTGACCGAGGCCTTCTCCGGCGGCTCGGGTTCCTGAAATGCGATTGGAGAGACCAGCCCGGGCATCTTAGCCGGCATGGCCGGGACATTTTCAATGGCGAGCGTACTGGCGGGTTCGATGACGATGTTCTCGGCTTCCATCACCGATGACACCAGACCGGCGGTGGAGACCACCTCATCGGTAACGGGTTCAGAGTCGTCATCGCGGTACTCCCGACCCACCGGGAATCCCAAGGTTGTAACGCAGGCCTCGGCATTGTCCAGCATGGACACAGGGTTGCCGCGGCCCTGCTGGATGGCCTCCAGATAAAACTCCACACTGACAATGGCATCCGCCATGCGATCCAGTTCGTTTTGCGTGGGCATGCCTTCGCCGCTCAACAGCCGCTGGCGAAGGTATTGGCGCAGGCTCTCCAGCACCACCGCGACGCGGTCCAGTTGCAGGAAGCGCAGGCTCGCCTGGATCTCGCGTATGCGTTGCGGCAGGGGCTGCAAACTGTCCGGCCGGGACGGGTCGTTCACGAACTCGACAATGGCTTCCTTGATATGCGCAAGGCTGATGATGGATTCACGAATAACCGCGTTTTGCACTTCACGCAGCTCGGAACGTTCACCACCCGCTTCACCGGCGGTCGTGGCGTCGGTCTGCACAGCTAACAGCCCAACCATGGCTTCATCCAGCTGACTTTCGACGCGCGCAATGCCGCTGGCCATTTCCATGAGCGCGCCTTCATCCGGCGCACGCTGGCCGGCAAGGATTCCTTTCAGATGCCCGCGTTCGATGTCCAGCAACTCACGCAGCTTGGGTAGCCCAAGCACGCCCAGAGTATCGGCCACTTTTTTCAACAGCGCATCCAAGGGCGCAAGCTCCGCCACGCTGGACTTGCCCATGCGCACAAACAGATCGAGCGTATCCTTGATACGGGTAATATCTTCCTTGATGGCTCCGGAGACAGTGCGCATCAGATTGATGTTAGGTCCGGAGATTTTTTCGCGCGTCTGCTCGATCTTGCTTTCCCCGGGGAGCAGTTCGCCGAGTTTGAAGGATTCTTTGATGGCAGCGATGCGCTTGCCGTTGCTGGTGGCACGGCCGATGTAATACAGCAGGTTATTGACCAGTTCCTTGGCGGGATCCTCCGCGAGCGGCGTTTCACCGTGATCCATAAGCCGTTTGATCTGCCGGTCCACCTGTCCGAGCAGTTGCTTCAGGCTCACATCGGCCTGGATGCCACTCTCGCGCAGACCTTCGATGACACCGCCCACGATCCACCACAGCTCGAATACTGCCGGCGTGGTGGCGGCCTGCTCGAGTTTCTCCGCTGTATCCGCCAGGCTGGCGAGATGTATCTCGGCCTGATCGCCCTTGTACCAACCAAGCAGCGCCATCTGAAACTTTGGGCGCAGCCTGCCGGCCAGGTTCTTGATGTCCACTGCCCGGGTCGAAGGCGCGCGCGCCACCACGCTTGCGGAACGCCCCGCCAGGTTGTAGGCGAACAAGGCACTTTCGGAAAGCAGCGGCTGACCACGTACCGCGCGCAGGTCATTCAACAGTGACAACAGCGCCAGCGGCATGTCGCGCCGGCCGCCGATGACCCGTTCCAGATAATCGGGCAGTTGCAGCATGGCGCGCATGAGCACTTCAAATGCCGCATCGGTGCGTTGCAGCTCACCAGAACGCAGCCCACGCACCAGCGATTCCATTTCCTCGGCCAACATGGCAGCGCCGTACACCTCGACGATGCGCAGCGTGCCCTGCACCTGATGCAGGAGTTCCAGGCACTGGTCGAGTGCTTCACCGCCCCCCGGATGTTCAACGTAGGCTTCAAGTGCCTGGCGCGCGCGCACCAAGGTGTGATCAAGTTCGTTCTTGATCCACAGTAGCGAGTCGGAAGCGACCTGGCTCATGCGTACCTTACCTGCTTTACCTGCTTTCTAAAGGTGATCACGCCACACTTTCCTGCAGCTGCTGGGACGGAACAATAATCATGGTTTCCTGGTTGACTCCGCTGGGCAGCTTGAAACCGGCCACGGACTTGCGCATCTCGGTAGCCAGGGCCGCGAGCTTGCCAATGGATTGGGCCGTGGTCATGGTGCCTTCGGTGGTCTGGGCGGTGATCTCGCGAATCACGTTCATGGTGCGCGTCATCTCGCCGGCGGTCTGGGCCTGCTGACGGGCCGAATTGGAGATGCTCTGCACCAGCGTGGCGATGTTGTTCGCCACTTTTTCGATTTCATCCAGCGAGGTACCGGCGTTCTCGGCCAGTTGCGCACCGCTCACCACGCCGGCGGTGGATTGTTCCATCGAAATCACCGCTTCGTTGGTATCGGTTTGAATGGTCTTCACCAGCGCTTCGATCTGGCGCGTGGCGTTGGCGGAGCGTTCGGCCAGGCGCTGTACTTCGTCCGCGACCACGGCAAAGCCGCGGCCCGCCTCGCCGGCCATCGAGGCCTGAATAGCGGCGTTCAAGGCCAGGATGTTGGTCTGCTCGGCGATGTCGTTGATGAGTTCCACGATGTCACCGATTTCCTGGGAGGATTCGCCTAGCCGCTTGATGCGTTTGGAGGTTTCCTGGATGGTTTCACGGATGTTGTTCATGCCGTCAATGGTGCGGCGCACCGCCTCGCCGCCGTTGTGGGCGATGTCCACCGATTGCTGGGCCACTTTCGCGGAGCGGTCGGCGTTCAGGGACACCTGCTCGATGGAATGCGCCATCTGCGTGATCGAGGTGGACGCGGTGTTGATCTGCTTGCTCTGGTCCTTGGAAGCTTCGGCGAGATGCATGGCGGTAGCCTGGGTCTGACGGGCGGCGGCGTCCACTTGCACGGCGGTGTCATTGATGGTGCGCACCAGGCCGCGCAGCGCTTCCAGGGCGTAGTTGATGGAGTCCGCGATGGCGCCGGTGATGTCCTCGCTCACGGTCGCCTGCACAGTCAGGTCGCCGTCAGCCAGGGAACCGAGCTCGTCCAGCAAACGCAGAATGGCCTGTTGGTTGCGTTCGTTCTGCTCTTGTTGCGCATGCGCGGCGCGGCGCGCGTTACCGCCCAGCACGTACATCCACAAGATAAGCAGCAGCAGCAGCAGACCGATCGCTCCAAGTATGTAGCCGATCACAGGACGGAGTTGCCGGCTGCCGATCTGCGCCTGATAACTGGTGGTGATGGCCTGGTTCGTGGTGAGTAACTGATCACTCAGAGCATGGAGCGTGCGGTTGGCTTTCTGCACAGTCCCCAGCAAATTGATGAGCGGCGTGATGGCGGTAAAGTTGGGGTTCACTTGATCGAACTGCGCATTGATGCCGCGTAAAGGCGTTGTCAGGCCCGGATCCGTGATGGCGGTGATGCCCAACTGTGCATTGCCGTTCAGCATGGCGTGGGTGATGCGGGTGAAATTGTCGAGGGTGTCGGGCAATTCCTGGGTCACGAAGGACACATCCCCATGGCCGCCGGTTACCAGCAGGTTTACATCACGCAGCAGCAACTGGCCGTAATAGGCCTGTTTGGCCGCATACGCCAAGGCATTGCGGCCGGTGCCGCGCGTGGCGAGATCCCCGGTAAAACTCTGCCAGGCCTGGATCAAACCCGGCATGGTCTGGTTGATGCCCGCCGCAGCTTGGTTGGCGGCCAGAATCGAGTCATGGGCCGTAAGAATGATTTGCACGGCCGCGCGCGTCTGATTCCATTGACCCTGCAGTATGTTGACTTCCGAAAGCAGCTCGCCCTCAGCCGCGGGCATCTGTGTCTTCGGATCACCATTGCTCATAAGTGCGAGGGAGTCGTCGAACTGTTGTCGCGCGTAGAGCAGATCCTTGAAAGCGTCGTTATTGCCGGCCACGGCCTGGTTGGCGGAGCGCGCCAAAGTCTGGGAAAGCAGCGATTGCTTCGACACCAGCGACATGAATTCGGTGTCATGGGCCGAATAGCGCATCACCGCAAGCAAATCCCAAACCGCCAGTCCGATCAATATCAGCGCCAGTATCAACAGCAGATATAAGGCTTTGTTGGAACGTTTCTGCATCACAGCCATATTGGTCACCCTGGGTAGTCGGTTTTCAGATCATTCTCACAAGCATCCGGTTTCTTCACCACACTGTCAGCGGGCGGCATGCAGGAACATGGAGTGTTCCACCAGCCCATGTACGCCCAGCACACCCCAAAGTTCATCGCCGGTGTTATAGCCGCCGGTGAGAAACGGCGCCATCCCCGGCAGGCTCTCGGGTATGGATTCCACCTGTTCTGAAGCTACGAAGCGCCGAAAGCCTCGCACTTCGTCCACCAGCAGGCCCGCCGGGATACTCGCGTGATTCACCATGAGAATGCGTGTCGTGCGCCCGATGTCCGTCGTTCGACCGCCAAAAAAAGCATGCAGGTCCGTGACCGGCAGTAGCTGGCCGCGCACGTTCGCAAGACCCAGCAACCAGGGCTTCGCTCCCGGCAGTTTTGTGATGCCTGGAAACAGCAATACCTCACGAATGTCTTTACGCGAAGCCACCAAATACGCACGGCCTACCCGAAACCCCACCCCGACCCATTCTTCCTGATGGGCCGCTTCGTGGCCACGGCCCGATGCCGCCATGCGGCTGCGGCGCTCGAGCTCCAGGAGGAGTTCGAACGGGCGGGTGCGGAATTCCGTGAGTGTCGAGGGCATAATCAGGCGTGCGTCACTTCACGCATCTTGTCCACTACTTGTTTTTCCGTCACCGGTTTGGGCAGGTAGGCGACGGCGCCCTGACGCATGCCCCAGATCTTGTCGGTCTCCTGATCCTTGGTGGTCACCATTACCACCGGGATGGCGGAAGTCTCGGGATCCTTGGACAGTCGCCGCGTGGCCTGAAAACCGCTCATGCCTGGCATGATCACATCCATGATGATGGCGTCAGGTTTTTCGCTGCGCGCCTTCTCGATACCCTCCTCGCCACTTTCGGCCGTAAGGGTCGCAAAACCGTTTTTTTCCAGCCATGTCTTGAGCACATGAACTTCCGTCGGCGAATCATCAATAATAAGTACGGTTGCCATCTTGGAATCTCCTCAAAATCAATCTTTGCCTGAAAGTTGCGCGCGCTCAGAGCTCTTGCGTACATGGTGCTGAATTGCGTTGACCAATTCATCTTTCGTAAACGGTTTGGTCAGATATTGCTCGGATCCCACGATGCGTCCGCGAGCACGGTCAAACAAACCGTCTTTGCTGGACAGCATGATCACGGGTGTATGACTGAAGATGTGATTGTTCTTGATCAAGGCGCAGGTCTGGTACCCATCCAGCCGCGGCATCATGATGTCCACGAAGATGATGTCCGGCTTGTGGTCGGCGATCTTGGACAACGCTTCGAAACCATCCACCGCCGTAAGCACCTCACAGCCTTCTTTTGAAAGCAGCGTTTCGGCGGTACGGCGGATGGTCTTGCTGTCATCAATCACAAGAACCTTCAGGCCCTTGAGATCACCATTGGCTTGTTCACTGACCACGCTAATCTCCACCCACGGACTCCTCTACCATGCCTGCTTGCGGTCCTGGCCGACGGCGCGATAGTAACCTTAACCTGCATGCAACCATGTAAACCCCCTGGCATGCCTCGGAGCGAGGCCCGAGGTCCTGTAAAATTCTTGTCCATCCTCCCGGCCCGAGAACAGCCGTAGTGAAAGTTTTAGCATAAAATCCACGCTTAATCCATTGAAAGCACTAAGACTTCAAGCAATCTAAACAGGCCTTAACCAGAAGCGCGCAGACCCAACATGCCCCCCTCGGCGATCCAAATCGGCGTGGTCATGGACTCCATCGGAGCCATCAAACCCGCCAAGGACACAACCCTCGCCATGCTGCTGGCAGCCCAGGCACGCGGCTGGGTCTTGCAGTATCTGGAACAGCCGGACTTGTATCTGCAAGACGGCGAAGCCTGGGGACGCATGCGGCGGTTGACGGTCCGGGACACCGCCAAGGCCTGGTTTGTGCAGGGTGAATCGCAGGATAGGGCGCTCGACACGCTGGATGTGATCCTGATGCGCAAGGATCCGCCCTTCGACCTGGAATATGTCTACAGCACGTATATTCTCGAACGCGCCGAGCAGGCGGGCGTGCTGGTCATCAACCGCCCCCAAGCCCTGCGGGATGCCAACGAAAAAGCCTACACCGCCTGGTTTCCGCAGTGCTGTCCGCCTACGCTCATGACGCGCAGCATGCCCCGCATCCGGACGTTCCTGGCCGAGCACGGCAAAATCGTGGTCAAGCCCCTGGATGGCATGGGCGGCAGCTCGGTATTCGTGCTCGTCAAGCACGACCCCAACCTGTCCGTGGTGCTGGAAACCCTGACGGACCGGGGTGCGCGTCTCGCCATGGTGCAGAAATTCATCCCCGAAATCAGTCAAGGCGACAAGCGCATCCTGCTGATTGACGGGGAACCCGTGCCGTATGCGCTGGCACGGGTGCCGGCACCGGGCGAGTCCCGCGGCAACCTCGCTGCGGGCGGACACGGCGTGGGCGTGCCCTTGAGTAAGCGCGACCGCTGGATCTGCGAGCAGGTGGCGCCGGCACTCAGGGAAAAAGGCCTGTGGTTCGCGGGCTTGGATGTCATCGGGGACTTTTTGACCGAAATCAATGTCACCAGCCCCACCTGCGCGCGCGAACTGGACGCGCTCTACGGTCTCGACATCGCCGGGCAATTCATGGAGGTGGTCGCAGGCAAATTGTCAGAAAGGTCACGCCCGTGAACGCGGCCGCGCCGCGCGCACCCGATATCCGATCCCGCGACCGGCTGATCACCACGTTGTTCTTCGCGGTGCTGATTCACGCCATCATCATCCTCGGCATCACATTCACGCCTCACAAACCCGGCAGCAGCTCGACACTCGAAGTCACCCTGGTGCAGACCCGCAGCGTCGTGCCCCCCAAACAGGCGGATTACATTGCCCAGGCGAACCAGCAAGGCGAGGGCAACACCACGAAATTGGTGCGGCCGGAAAGCCCGTTGTCCATGCCCTCGGCGGTGAACAATCCCGGCCTGCCGAACGGTACGGATCTGGTGAGCAATGCCGGCCGCGGACTTGGCGCAAGTGATGCCCGAGGCCTGAACAACACCGCAGCCGCGAATCAGCAAGCCGTAATCACGACGCGCGCCGAGACCGGCCGGTTCGCGAACGCCCGGTCCGCGCCAGCGCCCGAAAGTCCCAGTGCCCGCGTACTGGTGGCGCGCCTGCTCACACAGGGCGACGATGCACTCATGCCCACCGATGTCGCGGTGCAATTGCCGCAAGCCACCAGCCCCACGCCGCGCGAGGCTTTCGTCTCGGTGAACGCGCGTGCCTCACGCTATGCCGAATATCTCAACGCCTGGAGGCGCAAGGTGGAGCACATCGGCAATCTCAACTTTCCGCCGCAGATTCGCAGCGAACACTTGTCCGGCTCGCTGGCGCTCGAAGTCGCGTTGAACGCTGACGGCAGCATCCGTGACCTGATCTTGCGTCGGCCTTCGCCGTACCCGCTGCTGGATCAATCCGCCATCCGCATCGTGAAAATGGCGGCGCCCTTCGCGCCGTTTCCGGAACGCTTTCGCAAAGATACTGACGTGCTGCGCTTTGTGTATGTGTGGCGCTTCAATGGCGGACGCCTGGACACTCGCCGCGGCGGCGTCGAGTTGCCCTCCGGCACGCCGTGAGACTTGTGCGCGGGGTTCGACCTGCGGATACTAGCCGCATGCCGCAGGATTTCCTTGTCAATCAATTCCTGATCGCGATGCCGTCGCTCAACGATCCCAATTTCCAGCAAAGCGTCGTGTACGTCTGCGAGCACAATGCCGACAGTGCGCTGGGTATCGTCGTCAACCGGCCCACTCAGGTGGTCTTGGGCGATATCTTCAAGCAGCTTTCCATCGAGGCCGGTGACCGGCAACTGGCCCAACGCCCCGTGTTCCAAGGTGGTCCGGTACAGATGGAACGCGGCTTCGTGATTCACGAACCCGCCGGTGCCTGGGAAGCCACGCTCAAGATCGGCGACAACCTCGGGGTCACCACGTCGCGTGATGTGTTGGCCGCGATGGCACGCGGTGCAGGCCCGCAAAAAACTTTCGTCGCGCTCGGCTATGCCGGCTGGAGCGCCGGGCAACTAGAAACAGAACTTGCCAGCAACTCCTGGCTCAGCACGCCCGCGGACCGCGGCATCATTTTCGAGACTCCGGTGGAACAACGCTGGCAGGCCGCCGCACGTCTCATCGGCGTGGATATCTCGCTGCTTTCGGGGGACGCGGGACATGCCTGAGGGCGGCGCCCTAAGCGTGCTGGCCTTCGATTTCGGACTGCGCCGCATCGGTGTGGCCGCCGGTCAGAACATCACCGGCAGCGCCACGCCGGTGTGCGTCGTTAACGCACGCGACGGCGCACCGGACTGGGCCGCGCTGGATCGTCTGATCAAGGAATGGGCACCGAACCGGTTGGTGGTGGGACTTCCATATACTATGGACGGCAGCGAACAGGAAATTACCCGGCGCGCGCGCGAATTCACGCGAGCGCTTGAACAACGCTACCCGCATCCGGTTCATACTGTTGATGAACGCCTTTCGTCAAAAGAGGCGGAAGTGCGCTTGAAAGAACTGCGAGCGCAAGGACGGCGACGCATCACACGCGGGGATATAGACTGCGCTGCGGCTTGCCTGATCCTGGAAGGCTGGCTTCACGATCAAGATAACGATAATGGTGATACGCACAAGCACGCATGACCAGCAAGCAAGATAATCAGAAGCATCCGAAGCATCTGTTGAAACTCGCGGACTTGTCACGCGAGACACTCACGGCGTTGCTGGATCGCGCCGAACAATTCCATGTGCAACCCGGTGCCGCAATCCATCAGTACGATTTACTGACCGGCAAAACCATTGCCAATCTGTTCTTTGAACCCAGCACCCGCACGCGTACCTCGTTTGAGCTTGCAGCACGGCGGCTGGGCGCCCAGGTCATCACCCTGGACATGGCCTTCTCGTCCACCGTCAAAGGCGAATCGCCGCTGGATACGTTCCATACCTTGCAAGCCATGAACGTGGACCTGTTCGTGGTACGTCACAAGGAACCGGGTGTGCCACAGACACTTGCACAACACGCGCTGGGGCATGTCCACATCATCAGCGCGGGGGAAGCGCACGTCTCACACCCCACCCAAGGTCTGCTGGACGTACTCACCATCCGCCAGCATAAAAATACATTCGACAAACTCGCCATCGCCATCGTCGGTGACATCCGCCATTCACGCGTGGCGCGTTCCGCGGTGGAGGCGCTCGGCGTGCTCGGTACAAGGGACATTCGTTTTGCCGGTCCCGCCGAATGGCTACCCGAGGATCTGGCCGGAGAAAAATTCACCAATCTGGACAAGGCACTCACGGGCGCCGATGTGGTGATGGTGCTGCGCATCCAGAAAGAACGCATGCAGGCGGGATTGATCCCAGATGAACACGAATATTTCCGCCGCTACGGCCTCGACAAAACGCGCCTCAAGCTTGCCAAACCCGACGCCATCGTCATGCATCCGGGACCCATGAACCGCGGCGTGGAAATCACCTCCGACGTGGCGGACGGTCCG